>JAFTUJ010000338.1 GCA_017466305.1 Thermoguttaceae bacterium | reverse complement strand
TTCATAACGAACGAAAAAACGTCGCCGCCGATGTTGCAAACCCAACATTTGAAGGTTTGACGCTGCGGGTTGACTTGCAAACTCGGACGCGAGTCGTCGTGCCAAGGGCAACGTCCGACGAAGTTGCCCCCCTGCCGCCGCAACGGAACGTACCGCTCGACCAAATCGACGACGTCGATCGCGTCGCGAATTTGCTCTCGTTGATCGAACGACGGCGAGGACAAGCGAAGCTCCTTGGAAAACGCGGGCGGTTGGGGGATCGAGGCGGTTGAACGCGTCTCGGCGACTGGGGGCGAAAACGCGTTGCGTCGCGATAAAGTCGACGTATTTTACGTCGCTTGCCGTCGATTGCGCGTCGACGAAAAATTTTTGGAATATTCCGCTTGACGCGCGTTGTAAAAATCGTTAAAGTTTACCCAGTTTTGAGAGGGGGAACGCGTTTTACTTCTCAAAGCGGGGAAATAATAACGACGACGGCGAGGAAACGTTCCGGCAAGGAAAAAGTTTCTTTGTCGGTTAGTACGTTCCGTTCGCGACAGGAACGATTATAAAATCATTTGTTTTTCTCGTCAATATCTAAAATTTTTTCTCAAGTTCTTCGCGTAATCGGTCGAAAAAATAAAGTCGCTCTATTTATCTTTTTTTGCTAACTTAGCGTATTTTACCTAAGGCGCGCGTTTTGAAATTTTAAAAAACTTGGCGGCGACGTTAGTAAACGTTGACGCTTAAATCTTTGCGGCGAACGTCGAGCGCGTTGACCAACGTTGGCGAAGGTCGCGACGCGTTCGCCTAAAATGTCTTTCTTGCTTATTTTCTTGATTTGCGCTATTTAGCGTAATCGGCGTATTTTGCCGAGGTTCTCTGGTTTGAATGCAAAACGCTTGAAAATAGGAAAGACAGAGAGGGTGGGGGGACATTAAAAATTTTTGCAATTTTTTGGAATTTTTTTGCAAACGCGATTTTGTCGCTTTAAAAGAGGGAAAATAGGCGAAATGGAGAGAGTTGCATTGGCGAAAATAAAGACGACTAAAAAAGTAAAGTTCCCTTTTTCTTAAAAAAGAACGCGCCGCAATTTTTTAAAACGTTCGACGTCGCGTTGCGTCGAGGGCGTCCGGAGCGTCGAAACGTCCGAAAAGTTCGTCGCGTTTCCAATTTTAGGCGGGCGGTTGGCGTTGCAAAAGCGAAAGCGAGCGTTCGAACGAAGCGCGACGGCGTAAAAAAACCGACGCTCAAAAGAACGCCGGTTTTCTCTAAATTGCCCAAATTGCCTGTCGGAAGCGTTTTTAAAGCGCGCGCCTGTTCGCGAAACGCTTTAAAGCGTCTTCAAAAAACGCCGCGAAATTAAGCGTTCGCGTCGGCGATCGACTCTTTGACGAGTTCGACGACGCGTTCCGGAACGAAACCGAAGTGTTTCAGCAAAACGCCCGCCGGAGCGGAGTCGCCGAAGCCGTTCATTCCGAGGAAACGCCCGGCGTCGCCGATCAAACGGCCCCAACCTTGCTCGACGCCGAGTTCGACGCCGACGCGCGCCTTGACCGCCTTCGGCAAAACCGATTCGCGGTATTCTTGCGGCTGTTGCGCGAACAAATCGAGGCAAGGCGCCGAAACGACGCGAACTTTAACGCCTTCCGCCGCCAACGCTTCGCGCGCTTCCAAGCAAAGGGCGACTTCGCTTCCCGACGCAATCAAAATCGCGTCCGGCGTTCCGTCGCAGTCGGCGAGAACGTAAGCGCCGCGAGCGACGCCCGCCGCCGAAGCGTATTTTTCGCGGTCGAGCGTCGGGAGATTTTGACGCGTCAACGCCAAAACGGACGGCGTTTTCGTCGAATTAAGGGCGACGCGATAACTTTCGACGACTTCGTTCGCGTCCGCCGGACGGAAAACGTTCAAGTTCGGAATCGCTCGCAACGACGCGAGGTGTTCGATCGGTTGGTGCGTCGGGCCGTCTTCGCCGACGCAGATCGAGTCGTGCGTGAAGATGAAGAGCGTCGGGATTTCTTGGAGCGCGGCCAAGCGAATCGCCGGGCGCATATAGTCCGAAAAGACGAAGAACGTCGCGCAGTAGGAGCGGAGCCCGGAGAGCGTCAGCCCGTTGGCGATCGCGCCCATCGCGTTTTCGCGGACGCCGAAACGGAAGTTGCGCCCGACCGAGTTCGGGCCGAATTCGCCGGCGTCTTCCGCTTTCAGCCAAGTGCAGTTCGACGGCGCTAAGTCCGCCGAGCCGCCGACGAGCCAAGGGACGCCCGCCGCGACGTCGTTCAAGACTTTGCCGCTCGACGCGCGGCTCGCCATCCCCTTCGCGTCCGCCGGGAACGGTTGAAACGCGGCGTCCCAATCGGTCGGAAGCGTTCCGGCGAAGATCGCGTCGAGTTCGGCGGCGAGTTCCGGATAAGCCTTGCGGTATTCGGCGAAAAGCGCGTCCCAAGCGGCGGACGCTTCCGGGCCGCGTTGGCCGAGGTTCGACGCGAACGTCTCGTAAACGTCGGCGTCGGCGGCGAACTTGACTTCCGGATTCATTCCGTAAAATTTCTTGGCGCCCGCGACTTCGTCGTCGCCGAGCGGCGCCCCGTGCGCGGACTCTTTCCCCTCTTTAGTGGGGGCGCCGAACGCGATGCGGCTCTTGGCGATAATCAACGTCGGACGGTCGGCGGTCGCTTTGAACGCGTCGAACGCTTGACGAAGCGCCGGGAGATCGTTTACGTCGTCGACGTTCAGGACGTTCCAACCGTAAGCGGCGAAACGGTCGGCGACCGATTCGGTGAACGCGAGTTCCGTGTCGCCCTCGATGGTGATGCGGTTTTGGTCGTAAATCCAGCAAAGATTGCCCAGCTTAAGGTGTCCGGCGAGGGACGCGGCCTCCGACGCGAGCCCTTCCATCATGCAACCGTCGCCGCAAAGCGCGTAAACGTCCGACGAAAAGAGTTCGAAACCGGGTTTATTGTAACGGTCGGCGAGCCAACGGTCGGCGGCGGCCATCCCAACGCTCGTCGCGACCCCGGCGCCAAGCGGACCGGTCGTCGTTTCGACGCCCGCGACGCGACCGTATTCCGGGTGCCCGGCGCAACGCGAGCCGAGTTGACGGAAATTTTTCAGGTCGTCGAGCGAAACCGCCGGTTCCGACGTCGGGTTCCCGGCGGCGTCGAGCGCTTTCACCCCGGCGAAGTGGAGCGTCGTGTAAATCAGCGTCGACGCGTGCCCGATCGAAAGGACGAAACGGTCGCGGCCCGGCCAGTTCGGGCGGTTCGGGTCGAACTTCATCCGCTCGTTGTAAAGGAGGTAAGCGACCGGCGAGAGCGCCATCGGGGTGCCCGGGTGCCCGCTTTTCGCCGCTTGAACGGCGTCCGCCGCCATCGCTCGCATCGTGTCAATCGCTTTTTTTTCCGAAGGCGTCATCGAAAGCATTCGTTTGTCCTTTTTCCTTTGCGTCCGGTCGCGACCGGGGTTGAGGTTGATTCGAAGGTTCCGCGTCTTGCGTATTTTAACGTTTATTTTAACGCGTCGAGCGAATTTGGGAAGGGCCGCGACGCGTCGGAACGGCGCTTTGCGAGAAAAGCGGGAAAGTTTTGGCCCGTTAACGACGTCGGCGCAATTTGGGTAAAGCGGTAAAAATAGGCAATGTAAGAGAAACGGGCGCTCGGCGGCGTCGAGGAAACGTCGTCGAGCGCGGTAAAACGGGCGGTTTGCGGCGTCGGCGTTAATTTTGCGGGGCGTTCAGCCCGGCGCGCTCGTCGCGGATTCGGCGGATTTCTGCGACTAAATCGCTCGCGCCTTGGTCGAGGAGCGTTTGCGCCGCGTCGCGGCCGAGTTGTTCGGCGATTTCTTGCTTGTCGGCGTCGGCAAGCGCGGCGTCGAAGGTTTGCGTCGCGACCGTTTGGAACGCCGTTTTGCCGTCGAACGAGAGAATTTGCGCGTCGAGGCGGAGCGTTTGGCGAGCGTCGGCGTTAGTTTGGGCGGTTTCGGAGTTTTGGACGTTCTCGGCGTTCTGCGAAGGTTGCGCGGTTTGCGTCGACGAGGAAAGCGAGCCGAGCGCGCCGATCGGAACGAGACAGCCGCCTTGCAACGTCGCGAGGAGCGAACGCTCGGCCAAAACGCTCAAAAAAGTCGCTTCGTCGGCCAGCGGCGCGACGCGAGCGATCGTTTCGGCGTCGTCGGCGCGGGTTTCGAGCCCGAGCGCGCCTTGTCCGACCGCCGGGAGGAAGTCCGGACGCTCCAAGAAATGACGGATTCGCGAACCGAAACCGAGTCGGTTCAGCCC
This sequence comes from Thermoguttaceae bacterium, assembly GCA_017466305.1. Classification (GTDB taxonomy): domain Bacteria; phylum Planctomycetota; class Planctomycetia; order Pirellulales; family Thermoguttaceae; genus RUG369. The sequence goes on along the minus strand of JAFTUJ010000338.1, from coordinate 8,907 downwards.
CGCCGACGCTAAAATCATCGCGTCGAATTCGCCGTCGTCGAGTTTTTTGAGGCGCGTTTCGACGTTGCCGCGAACCGGGCGGACGTCCCAAGCGCCGTTTGAACGCCGCAAAAGTTGGCTTTGCCGCCGCATGCTGCTCGTCGCGACGACGGCGCCGGGCGGGAGTTCGTCGAGCGTCGCGAATCGGTTCGAAACGAACGCGTCGCGGAAGTCGGCGCGAACTGGAACCGCCGTCAAACGGAGCCCGTCGATTCGCTCGACCGGCAGGTCTTTGAGGCTGTGAACCGCCAAATCGATTTCGCCGAGGAGAAGCGCGCGCTGAATTTCCTTCGTGAAAACGCCTTGCGCGCCGAGATTGACGATCGCCGAATTGCGGTCGACGTCGCCTTTCGTGTGGATTTTGACGATTTCAACGGGGACGCCGTTCGCTTCCAAAGCGTCGCGGGTCCAATTCGCTTGCCAAAGCGCGAGCGCGCTCGGTCGGGTTCCCAGTCGCAACGGTTTCATAAACGTTTGTATCGACGATTTTTGACGTCGTTAAATATGTTTTTGGGTTAAAAATGTAAAAACGCCGCGCGCTGAACGACGTTTTCAATGAAAAACGCCGCCGTTCCGTTCAAAAGCGCGGAAAGCGGCGTTTCAAAATGGAGAAAACGGGTAATCGGGGCGGATTAGGCGGCGATTACAGCTTCTTCAGGTAAATATTTTTGACTTCGACGCGCATCGGCGGGCCGACGTGGAGTTGCCAACCGAGAACGCCGCTCGGACGACGAACTTTGTCGGAATCTTCGTCGACGAAAACGCTCGTTACTTTGCCGTTGATTTTGTGAACGAAAACGTAGCCTTGCGCGACGATTTCATAGCTGTTCCAGTCTTCGAGCTTAACGTTGGCGCGGATTTCTTCCGGCGTCGCGAAACGGGCGACTTCGCGGATATTGCCGTCTTTGTCGACGCGGCTAACCGTTCCGAGATTCGCTAAAATGCCGCGGAGCGCTTCGCCGTACATGATGCCGGCGTAATTTTTATTGCCGTCGAAGTCGCCTTGGTAGCCGCCCATTCGCCAATTTTCCGGGCCGTCGAGGAACCAACCGCGGTAGTAAAGCCCGGAGTTGCCGCCCTTGGTGATCTTGTAATCGAACTTGATCGCGAAGTCGCCGATATTTTGGTCTTCAGTATAGAAAAGCGAGGTGTTTTGGGTAATTTTTTTCGCGTCGGCGTCGGTCGTGCCGACGATGGCGCCGTCTTCGACCGTCCAAAGGCGCGGGTCGCCCGACCAACCGGTCAGGTCCTTGCCGTTAAAAATCGAGACGAACCCGTCGTCTTGAGCGGAAACGGTCGTCGCCGCCGCGACGCAAAAAACGAGCGAAGCGCAGAAAATCCAAAAACGTTTCATTTATCGACTCCTTAGATCAAAGGGAGGGCGCCGCTCGAACGTTCGGCGGCGAAAATTTCGACGTTTTTAATCGCGAAAAAGTCGCTTCAAAAACGCGTATTAATTAATATTGACAAAATCGCGAAAAAATCGGGCGTTCGAAAGGGACAAACTCGCGGTTTCGGCGACCGGTGAAAACGTTGCGAGCCCGGAAAATGAGGGCGAAACGGTCGCGACGTTCACCGGGGAGTGTGTTTCGAACGCAAAAATCGAGTTCGCGTTAATTTTCCGGTTGCGAAACGACTTCGCAGTTCGGAAGCGCGGCGCGGAGCGCGTCGGCTCCGGCTTCGGTCGCTTTCGAACGGGTAACATGTATTTTCTCTAATTTGCCCAACTTCGCAAACTCGGCGATACTCGCGTCGTCGAGCGTCGAACGTCCGACGTGAAGGAAGGTAAGCTCGGTAAATTGCGCGATTTTTTTCGCCGATTCCGGCCCGATTTGCGCGTCGTCGAGGTTCAACGACGTCAAGCGATCGGTCAACGGAAGGAGCGCGTCGACTCCGGCGTCGCCAACTTGCGTTTGATAAAGGTTCAGTTTCGCTAACTTCGCGAACCCGTTTTTCCAGTCGACGGCGGTCAAGTCGGCGGCGGTCGCGGGCGAGCCGCTGACGTCAAGGTCGGCAAGTTGGGGGGCTTGGGCAAGAGCGACGAGCGCGGCGGTCGGGAATTTGCCGCTTTCCGTTTGCAAACCGGTTAAGCGGAGTTTTTTCAATTTGGGCGATTTAGCGAATTCCGCGAAAGCGGCGTCCGCGTCGGTTTCGTCGGAAAGAAGGGCCCCCGACCAAAGAAATTCCGTTAAATTGGGAAGTTTGGTGAAGTCGCGCAAAGTTTGAGCGGTTAAAAGTCCCTTTCCGCGAACGACTTTCACCGCGTTCCAGCGTTCGGCGTCGGCGGCGACGTTGAAACCGTCGAGTTTTTCGACGCCGGTTAAGTCGAGCGATTTTCCGGATTTGTCGATCGTCGCGCCGCTGTCGAGGAGGGCGTCGAAGGTTGCGGGCGTCGTTTGGGCGGGCGTCGTCGCTTCGACGGTTGCGGGCGTCGTTTGGGCGGGCGTCGTCGCTTCGACGGTTGCGGGCGTCGTTTGGGCGGGCGACGTCGCTTCGACGGTTGCGGGCGTCGTTTGGGCGGGCGTCGGCGAGGGCGCGACGGCAAATTGCGCCGAATCGTCGATAAACGCAACGTCGCTCGAAGCGGAACCGCCGCAACCGAGCGGAACGGTCGCCGATAAAGCGGTTAAAATCGCGAAAATAGGGGATTTTTTCATTGGACGCGCCTCCTTAAACTTTGCGTAATTTGCGCTATTTCGCTTGGGAATTGGTCGCGCCGGCTTTTTCCTCCGCCGCTTTTTTGATCAGTTCGCGATCGAATTTCGCGCCGTTGATCGCTTGTTCGCGCATCAGGCAAGTCGGCGGGTCGGCCTCTTCCGGGAGCGGGAAGTCGTCGGGAAGATTTTCGACGAACGGGAGCGTCGCCGTCGTTTCGCCGTATTCCTCGAAGGCGATTTCCGGTTTTTCTTGGCAACCGAGAGCGGCAAACCCGACGAGGGCGCAAGCCGTCCAAAGCGAAATCGAGCGTTTCATTCCTTCCGATTCTCCTCGACCGTCGACTAAAGGGAACGCGAGGCGGCGACGAACCGCGAACGCGTTCGAAAACGTTTCAAAACCGCCCCTATTATATAAGGAAAAATTTTTTCGTTCAACGCCGCCGCCGCTTTTTTTTCGCCTTTCGTTCAAATTTTTAAAAAACGCGGCGCTTTGGGCCCGATTTTCGGCAAATTTTTACAAAAAAAGGCCGAATTTTTTTGTTTTAGTCCGTTTCGACGAAAATTTTGAATGACTTTTGATTTGATTTAGTGTATAATCGGAAAAACGGCGAAAGCGCGACGCGCGGTTCGCGGCGATTTTTTTCCGGGAACGCCGCGTCGTTTTTACCTCGACGTTTCGGCGCGTCGAGCGTTTGTTTCGCAACCAAGAAGATGAACGACAATTTTAGGAAACCGCAATGTCCGAACTCTCCGTCGACGATCTGACGCAACGACTTTTATCCCTCGACCTCTTGGATATGGGTAAGATTCGCGACGTTGAAAATTCGTTTGGGTCGCAAAATTTTACCGCCGAACAATTTTTGCAGTCGGCGCAACGGCTCGGGTACTTGACGAAGTACCAAGTCGAGCGGTTGGCGAGCGGCGAAACGACCGGCTTTTATTACGGCGACTACCGCATCCAGTACATGATCGGTTCCGGCTCCTTCGCCCGAGTTTTCCGTTGCGTTCACAAGACGACCGGCAAAGTCGTCGCGGTGAAAGTTTTGCGGGCTCGTTTCCGCGAAGATAAAACGGCGATCGACGAATTTACGCGGGAAGCCGAACTCGGCGTCGAGCTGCGGCACCCGAACGTCGCGGCGGTTTACGAGTCGAAGTCGACGAAGTACGATCATTATATGGTGATGGACTTCATCGAGGGGCGAACGCTCCGCGAAGAGGTGAAGGCGCAAAAGAACGGAATCGTCGAGCCGAAGCGCGCGACCCGCATCGTTACCGACGTGTGTTCGGCGCTCGATTACGCCTTCAAACGCGGGTACCAACACCGCGATATGAAGTTGTCGAACATTATGTTGTCGAGTTCCGGGAAGGCGGTTTTACTCGACTTCGGGCTCTTGGCCGACGACAACAACTCGAACTGGAAAAACCAGCGAGCGATCGAGTACGCCGCGTTGGAGCGAACGACCCGCGTCCGCCGCGACGACAAACGAAGCGACGTTTACTTCTTGGGCGCGATTTTTTATCAGCTTCTGACCGGCGTCGCTCCGCTCGGCGAAGTCAAAGAGCGGGCGAAGCGGCTCGACTCGGCGCGTTTCCGCAACGTTCGCCCGATTCGCGACGTCGCCCCGTTCGTTCCGCGCGTTTTGGCGTTTATCGTCGAAAAGGCGATGAAGCTCGACCCGGAAGAGCGGTACCAATCGCCGGGCGCGATGTTGGCCGACTTGGAAATCGCCGTCAAAAAGCTCGAAAGCGGCGAAATCGACGAGGAAGTCAACGTTCAAACGAGCTTGGCCGCGTCGGTGAAAAAAGAACGCGTCAACTTGCCGACCGTCTTGATCGTCGAAGCGAACGCCGAGCTGCAAAACACCTTCCGGCAATCGTTTAAGAACGCCGGGTTCCGCGCGCTCGTCATCTCGAACGTCGACCGCGCGATCGAGCGGCTCGACGATCCGGACAGCGGAGTCGGCGCCGTTTTGTTCAACGCGCAAACGATCGGAAAGCGCGCCGTCGAAGGGTTTAACCGCCTTCTCGATTCGCCGACGACTCGCGATATTCCCGCCGTTTTGCTCCTCGACGAAACGCAAGTCAAATGGGCCGCCGCCGCGAAACGGAGCAAAACGCGACTCGCCGTCGGAATGCCGATCGCGATGAAACGCCTCCTTTTGCTCCTGCTGAAACTGTCGTCGCCGGACCTCTTCGAAGGAAAAACGGACGAAAAGAAAGCGGAAAACGCCGCGTCGTCCGCCGCCGCGTCCGCCGAAACGAAAGAGACGACGGAAGCAAAAGAGGCCAAAAAGGAAGCCGCCGCCGGACAAACTCAAACGTCAGCCGACAAAAGCGATTTCCCGGTCGACGCGTTTGACGCCGCGCTCGACGCCGCCGTCGACGCGTTGACGGCGACGCCTCCCGTCGACCCGGAAGTCGCCGACGCGCCCGAGGACGATTATTACGCCGATTACGGGGACTACGAAGATTACGAAAGCGGCGACGACGAGGAAATGTAGACAAATTCGCTAAAATAGAAAAAGAGCGGCGCGTCGCCAACGGCGAAAAAATGTCGAGCGCGGCGCTCCGTTCGACGACATATTTAGCGTTTTAAGGAAGATTTTCCGTTTATTTTGAGCGCGGCGAGATCCCGGCGAACGTTCGAAAACGTTTTCGAACGAAAGTCGACGGACTCCGCCGCGGCGCAAGGAGCGACTAATGAATCGACGACGTTTTCTTCAAGCCGGACTCGGCGCGACCGCTTGCGTCGCGTCGGGCGCTTTTTCTTCCGCGACGACTTTGACCGCTTGGGGGGCCGACGCCGCGTCGGTTAAATCGGCCAAAAAGATTCCGCTGGCGCTGCAGGTTTACTCGCTCCGAGAATACGCGGCGAAAGACCTGCCCGGGACGCTGAAAAAAATCGCCGAAATGGGGTACGAAGGCGTCGAGTTCGCCGGTTATTACGGCAAAAGCGCGAAGGAAGTTCGCAAAGCGCTCGACGACGCGGGCCTTAAAGCGATCAGTACTCACCTCGGCGTTCCGCAACTTCTCGACGGCGCGTTCGAGGCGACGGTCGAATTTGAAAAGACGTTGGGCAACTCCCGCTTGATCGTCGCGGGCGGGCTGTCGGAGTCCTGCAAAACGGACGCCGGGAACCAAATGACCGCCTATCTCTTCAACGAAATCGCGGCGAAGGCGGCGAAAGTCGGGATGCAAATCGGTTTTCACGCGCACTTTAACGACTTCGCCGATATTAATGGCAAGACCGCTTGGGAAGTTTTCTTCAACCGAACGCGCAAGGACGTGATCGCGCAAATGGACGTCGGCAACTGCCTTTCGGGCGGCGGCGACCCTTACGCGGAAATCGAAAAACAGCCCGGCCGCGGCCAACTTCTGCACGTCAAAGCGCATGGGAAGCCGGGAACGAAGGGCGCCGTCGTCGCGTCGCCGGAGGATTCGGTCGACTGGGCGAAGATGTTCGAGCTTTGCGAAACGAAAGCGGGCGTCGAGTGGTATATCGTCGAGCAAGAAGACTTCCGCGACGGTAGCGACGCGATGGAAGCTTGCGCCGAAGCTTTTGAGAATTTGAAGAAAATGGGCAAAGCGTAATCTTGGCGCCGACGCCGAAGATTGGGTAAGCTAGGAAACGCTCGAGCGACGCTCTAAACGGCGACGTTCGGGCGTTTTTTTGCGCGACGGGCCAACGAGGGGGCAAAACGCGATTTTTCTTTCGTTTTTTACTTTCGTATTTCAAATTTTCTTGTTTTTTCTTTCCGATTTGCGTAAATTGGCGAGGTTTGCCGTTTACTTGTCGCCGAATAATCGTTAAAATGCGCGAGGTTTCGCCGTTTTGCGTTCTTGAGAAACGTTGACATGAAGACGTTGACGCGCTTGACGGCGGTTAAGTAAAAAACAACGCGTTAAAATAGGATAATCAGTGAAAATGAAGCGATTTTTTTGGGCGGTCGGAACGACGGCGGCGTTAGCGGTCGCGTGTTATTGCGGTTGCGACAAGGGAGAGAACGGCGATAAACCGACTAACGGCGACGTTTCGCAAACGTCGACCGCCAAAACGATCGACGCCGGCGCCGCCGCCTTGGACGCCGGGGAATGGACGCGCGCTTTCGACGCGTTTAGCGCCGCGATCGCCGAGGATCCGAAAGCCGTCGACGCTTATTTTGGGCGCGCCGCCGCTTCCTTGGCGATCGCCGAAGAGCGATACCGCTTGGCCGAAGCCGCCGCGACGAACGGCGACGTGAAGACCGGAACCGCCGAAGCCGAGAAAGCGAACGAGAACTTCGCGAAGGCGATCGAGGACTGCGCCAAAGTCTTGGAACTCGACGCAACGTACGCGGACGCTTATTTTATTCGCGGCGTCGTCGCGCAATACCAAGGCGATTCGAACGCCGGAATCGAAGCGTTTAGCAAATGCGTCGAACTGTCGCCGGAACATGCCGAAGCGTATCATCGACGCGGCGAAATTTACGACGATATCGGCGATAAAATGAACAGTTCCGTCGACTTCAAGAAAGCCGCCGAATTGGGGTACCGCGACGCCGACGTCGACGGCGAAGGCGAAGACGCGTCGGCGAACGTTGACGCCGAGTCGCAAGCGTCGGACGAATGAAGATAAGGAAGCGCGTCGATGGCCCAACATAAGCGAAACACCGACCTGGAAAACGCCGACGAGAAAAAAAAGAAGAACGTTAAAGCTCGCGGAGGCAAACGGTTGCGAACCGGATTCGCGACGTTGACGATTTGCGCGGCGGCGTTTGGCGCGTATTATTCGCCTCATTTTCGAGCGGCGTCGAGCGATTGGCTCGAACGTTGGCGCGGCGACGGAGCGGAAAGCGCGACCGACGGCGGTTTGTCGGAGGAAAACGGCGCGCCGGACGACGCGATCGACAAAGCGTTGGCGCAAGCGCCGAGTTTTCGGGACTTTTTGACCGACGAATACGGCGAAGAGGGCGCGCGCGAACTTTTAGGAATCGACGAAACGTCGGCGGGCGTCCCGACGGTTTCGAACGCGGGCGTCGGTTTTGCGGATTACGTCGCGGCGGAAACGAACGCTTCGGAAGGGTTTTCATCGCAATCGGTCGCGCCTTCCGTCGACGCGGCGTCGCTTCCGGTTGCGCCTTCCGTTGACGCGGCGTCGCTTCCGGTTGCGCCGGAACCGACGGCGAGTTTTGCGGATTACGTCGCGGCGGAAACGAACGCTTCGGAAGGGTTTTCGTCGCAATCGGTTTCGCCTTCCGACGACGCGACGTCGCTTCCGGTTGCGCCTTCCGTTGACGCGGCGTCGCTTCCGGACGCGACGGAGCCGACGGCGAGTTTTGCGGATTACGTCGCGGCGGAAAACGACGGCGTTTTAAACGTTGACAAAACGGAACTTGCGTCGTCGCTTGTTGCCGGAGCGAGCGACGTTGAGAACGAAGACGAAACGGCGTTGGCGGCGCGATTGCAAGACGAAATGGCGGAACGCGGCGTCGGAAATCCGCGAATCGAGCGTTGGGGCGAGCGTTTTTGGCGCGCGTCCGGGTTCGCGACGACGAGCGAGGGCGTCGCGACGTTTTGCGAAGCGGTCGACGTCGACCCGACGTCGGCGCAACGGGCCGCGTTGGCGAAATTCGACGCCGCAAAATTTTAACGGAAGTTGCGTAAATGACTGAAAACGCCGACGATATGGCGCGCGTCGAAGCGATCCTTTTTTTGGCGAAAGAACCGATTCCGAGCCGCAAATTGGCGCTTCTTGCCGACGTCGAGGACGGCGCGCGGGCCCGAGCGTTGGTGCGTCGGCTGAACGAGCGGTACCGTCGCGTCGGAAGCGCTTTTTCCGCGGTCGAGGTGGCCGGCGGGTTCCAACTCCGCACCGCGCCTGAGTTTGCGCCTTGGCTCTTTCGTTTGCAAGAGGCGCCGATCGAGACGCGCTTGACCGGTTCGGCGATGGAAACGCTCGCGATCGTCGCGTACGAACAACCGATTTTGCGCGCGAAAATCGAGTCGATTCGCGGCGTCCATTGCGGCGACGTGCTGCGCCAACTCCTTGAACAAGACCTAATTAAGATCGTCGGACGCTCCGAGGAATTGGGGCGCCCGTTCCTTTACGGGACGACGAAACGCTTTTTGACGACGTTCGGCTTGACCCGCGTCGAAGACCTGCCGCGCCGCGACGGAACGTGGTCGACCGCCGCCGACGTGAAAACCGAGACCGAGAAAACGCTCGCCGACG
>JAFTUJ010000337.1 GCA_017466305.1 Thermoguttaceae bacterium | reverse complement strand
TGGAACGTCGGCGCGGTCGCGGATATAAACGCCGACGTCGCCGGAACCTAAATGCCCTTTGTCTGTAATATTAAAACAGACGTTATCTGGGTCGAAGGTCTCGTCAAATGTTAAATTGACCGCTAACTTTAGTTTTTGTTTTTGTATTTCAACGTCGACGACGCTTTTGGTCATACGATAGGAGACGTAAAATTTGTTTATTACTTGTTTTATGTCGGGGAATCGGCGAAGCAGTTTCTCGCGGAAATATTCAAATAATTCGCGTTGCGTCGCATAATGCGGATAGTGTTGTTCGAGCGTCCAAACCGATATGTTTTTGGTGTTTGCGGCTTGCTCGGCTACGAGCGGACGCAACGTTTGTCGGAACGCGGCTGTCGCTTCGGTTAATCGTTCGAGAACGTTTTCGACGCTCGCCGCGTCGGAAGGTTCGAAGTCGAACGTTTTCAAGACGATAACTTGGTCTTTGCCGGGAGCGGTCGGCGCGAAATCGAGCGGACGCTCGGCGAGATTTTCGAGTGTCGCGCGGTTGGCTTCAAGAGTCGGAAGGTAAAGCGACTTCTTGCCGGAAGTTAAGTAAAGTCTTAACTCGACTTCTTGTTGAGCGAAACGGCAGCGGGCTCTTAACGCGACCCCGGAAGCGCCTAAACGAACGTCGAAAGAACGATCGCCGCTCGGCGTTTGCGTCGACTTTAAGTCGGTCGCGACAAGGAGTTTAGCGCTGAAACGAGACCAAAAGTCGAAACGGAAATTTTGCGCCGCGAGTTGCGACGAATTGGAGTCGTCGGAAACGCCGGAAACGATTTTCTCTTGTAAAATGTCGCAACTGTCGATTTCCCAATGTTTAGCGAACACCGCAAGAAGACGCTTTTGACGCGCTTCGACGATCGCCGGCGTCCAATCGGTTTCGCCGAGGAGTTGAGCGGTTAACGCGTAAGGCGTCGTTTTATTGTCGTTTAGAAAATAGGCGTCGCGCTTTTTCGGGAAATCGAAATTTTGCGCTTTCGAGTTTTTGCGACCGGAAAGGGGAACAAGGTTGCCGACGCGGTGTAACCAAGTCGAACGCTCTTCTTCCGACCAACGTTTCCGCCAATATTCCGACGTCGATTTTTGCGGCAAAACGTGTTCGACCGTCGCGCGCTTAACGTCGTAAACCGCGCCGGTTTCCGCGATGAAAGCGTCTAAGCGGAGAAGCAAAAAACGACGTCGGTTCGGGGTTGGAAGTTCGTAAACCGGACCGTCGAGCGTTTCCAAAAACTCGCGTTGTTCGGTCGGCGAATGTTCAAGCGACTCTTGCCAAGCGTCGTCGATTTCTTGCAAGTCTTTTAAAATATTCGCGAAACGTTCGCCGCGCTTTTTAACGTCTTTCGAACATAAGTAAAGATAAGACGTTAAACGTTCCAGTTTGCCAAAAAAACGCTCGACGTCGGAAGCCGCGGGCTTTTGTTCGCGAACGCGGAGTAAAACAGCGAGCGCAACCGGAACCCAATCGCTGAATTCTACTTGTCTTAACGCGGTTATTACGGTGGAGAGCGGAGATAAGACGGCGTTCGAGCCGTCGACGGTTCGGAGCGTTCCGCGTTTTAGGTCGCGGAAATATTCGGCGCAGGGCGATATAACGTCGTCAAAAAAACGGCGCGTCGCTTCCGGTGTTGCGACGTCTTTTAATAGTCGATTGCGGAATAACTCTAACAGCTTTCCTTGAGTGCGGTTGGGATAGTAAATCGACAGAATATGCCCGAAAAGTTCGTTAAAAGTTTTGCGTCCGAGAGAGCGTTCGAAACGTTCCCAAGCGCTCGCGTATTTTTCTTGCGACTTGACGTCGAGCCTGCCGATAATTTCCGATTTCAAAACGTCGCACGGAAGGAGGTCGAGACCGCGATTGTTAAGGACGGAGAAGACGCGGAAGGCCGATTCCTGCGTCGGCGTCGACACAACCGCTAAGAAACAACGGTTTAGAAGAAATTCGCCGAATTCGCCAAGCTCTTCGTCGGTCGAAAGCAAGCGTTGAACTCGCGATAACAGCGCGAGTGAATTTTCGTAAATTCTTTTTTGCGACTCCGTTTTAAGTTCCGAAGAAATAAGCGTTTGTATCGCCGAAAAGTCGTCGGTTGCTTGAACGCGTTCGTTGAAAAAAGGTTGGTCGCATTCGCGGAGCGTTAAGCGAGGCTTGGCGGCGATTTTTTTGAGTTTTTGCGCTTTGCTTTGGTAAAGCGCTTGAAAGTCGGCTCTTAGATCGGCGTCGCGGGCTTGGTCGCGCATTGCGGCGAAAAGAATCGTCAAGGTCGTAAGTCGTTGCTGACCGTCGATTACTTCGGCGAGAGGGGCGTTTTCGTTTTTAATGAGAACGACGCTTCCGAGAAAATAGGGAAGTTTTTCGGCGTCGCCTAGGTTGCGCGTCGCTTGGAAATGTTCATAGAGGTCGTCGAACAATTCGAGCGCGTGTTCCTGCGTCCAAGCGTAAGGCCTTTGATAACGCGGAATAACAAAATCGTAATCGTCGCTAAAGACGACTTTCAACATATTTTCGGAAGCGGAAAGTGTTTTCATTTGCGGACGTCAAATGGCGCGATAAAAGAAAGAGGGCGGCGGAGGGACGACGAAAATTTAAATGGTAAAGGCGTGAAATTGGTATTGCGACGACGTTGAAAAACCGCCGTCGAACGCGGAACGCTCCGACCGCCAAAACGTCGTCGACGTTCGCGCGGCGGGGGGCGCTTCGAACGTCGACGGGAGGTTTAAACGTCGGAAAAACGCCGCTTAGTGCATTTCCGCTTCCACTTTCTTGATCGCCGGGCGGTAGTAGTGGAAATGAACGTTCGGGTGGTCGCCGAGGAGCGACATTGGGACCGCGGCGTCGCAAATTTTGTTCGCGATCATGAACGCCGTTAAGCGCATTCCGAACGGGTTGTCGTGCGTCCCGGCTTGCCAAATGCTGACTTTGTCCGACTTCCAAGTCTCGACCGGGCCGACCGTGCAGGCTTGCGTCGGGACGTTCGCGACGTAACCGCCGCCGCTCGTGCGGGCGTTTTGCAAGATCGTGATCGGGTGAAGGTCGACGACGCGGGTCGCCAAACGACGGTATTCCTCCGGACTCGGCGGCGCGTCCTTGTAAGCGCCTTCGCGACGCAACGGGTCGTTGAACGCCCAGTGCTTGACGTCGCCTTGACCGCCTTGCATCGTCGCGCAACGAATCGAGTCGTAAGTCGCCGAATACGCCGCCAAATCGCCGGACGGGAAGTGAATGTTTTCAAGCGGCATCCGCAGTTTCGGGTCGATACGGTCGAAACAGAGCGCGAAGTCGGCCTTGGCGAACGAAAGCGGGTGGTCCGTTCCGACCGGGACGCCGTTTTCGACCCATTCGTCCATTCCCCAAAAGTGCGCGTGTTTCAGGTTCAGCCCGATCGCGTTGACAATGCGAGCGACGAGCGGAAGCTGCTCCGTCGGCCCGATCGGACCGCAAATCCCGACCGGATTGTCCGCCGTCGCCGCCTTCC
>JAFTUJ010000336.1 GCA_017466305.1 Thermoguttaceae bacterium | reverse complement strand
CGCTTCAACCGTTCCAGCCGCGTCAACCGATTTGGTCGTCCCAACCGTTCCAGCCGCGTCAACCGATTCGAACGCTTCAACCGTTCCAGCCGCGTCAACCGATTTGGTCGCTTCAACCGTTTCAGCCGCGTCAACCGATTTAACCGATCGATCCGTTTCGGTTATATGGGCCGAACCGACGCAATCGGGGGGCAGAAGCTCGGCTTTCAACTCAAGAACGCGGGGCGAAACGCGCGCCAACGTCTCTTCGGAAAGAGGCTGAAATTGAAAAACGGCCAACGCCAACCCCAACGCCAACGGAATCGCCGTCGCGATCGTTCCGAAATAAGCGTTCGTTCGGCGGTCGCGACGCGGCGTCGTCCAAAGCGAAACGAAAGCGAGAATCCCGCTCGCCAACGCTAAATAAAGCAAAATTCGGAAATTTTTCGCGTCGGCGCCAACGTTGGCCCAAGGCGCCGCGATCAACGCCGCCAAAACGCAAAATCGACCTAAAAACGTCGTTATCGTATTCATTGATCAACAAGAGAAAAAATTTGGCCGTCAAACGTCGGCGACGCCCGTCGCGCCGTCTTTCCGTTCTTTTCCGTCCGCCGCCGCTTTCCCTCGCAAACGGCCCCGTCCGGCGCTTTGCCGATTCAATCCCGTTCGCTTTGCGCCCTCGATTCGGCGCGCCATTTCGTCAACTCGGCAAACGACCGCGCATTCGCGACGTCGGCTCGCGTCAACCCGGCGCGCCGCGCTTGCTCGACTCCAAAGCGCAAGTAAGCGAGATGCGCCGGCGAATGCGAATCGGTCGAAATAACGACCGGAACGCCCGCTTTTTTCGCGGCGATCAAACCGTCGACGTCCAAATCGAGCCGACGCGGTTGCGCGTTCAACTCAAGACATTTTCCGAACCGCGCCGCCGACTCGACGAGAAAATCGACGTCGACCTCCATCGGCTTGCGCATTCCGATCTGCCGCTCGGTCGGGTGCCCGATCGCGTCGACGAACGGATTGCGGAACGCGCCTTCGTACCGCCGCCGCAACCGCTCCGGCGATTGGTCGAGCCCGAAGTGCAAGCTCGCGACGATCCAGTCGGCCCGCGCCAACGTTTCGTCTTTCAAATCGAGCGAACCGTCGTCGAGAATATCGACTTCCGCGCCCTTCAAAACGCGAAAATCGACGCCCTCGCGCCGCAAAACGCCGTTCAACTCGTCGATATAATCCCAATAACGCAAAATTTCGGAGTCGTTCATCCCGCCGACCGAGACGACGTTCTTGGTGTGATCGGTCGCGGCGAGGTAATCGAGCCCGAGGCGCCGCGCTTGCTCGACCATCTCTTCGAGCGAACCGGTTCCGTCGGTGAAGGTCGAGTGCGAGTGCAAATCGCCGCGCAAATCGTCAAGCGTCAGCAGCTCCGGCGCTCCGGCGTCGAGCCAATCGTTTTCGACGCGACCTTCGCGCAACTCGACCGGAATCTCCGGCAAGCCGAGCTTCTCGTATATTCGCCGCTCCGTTCGCGAGCCCAAGCGACGCGCCCCGGAGTAAAGCCCGAGCGACGTCAACCGCCAACCGCGCTCCTCCGCCCGCTTGCGCAACGCGTCCCAAGAGTTCGGCGTCGACGAAAGGTAAAGTTTGCGGGCGCCCCAAACGAATTCGGTCGCCGCGTAAAAAAAGAGGCGCGTTTCCGGCGTCGGACGGGCGTTGAGCGGCATTTCGAACGCTTCCGGTCGGAGCGAAACGGCCAAAAACCGGGCGTCCTCCGCGAGCGTTTCCTTAACGAAAACGGCGTTTTTAATCCGCTCGAACGCGCTTTTCGGGTCGTCGGTTTCAATTAAAAAATCCAAACGAGAAAGAGCGTCGGCCGAACGCCCAAGCGGCCCGACCGCCTCGATTCGAGCGTTCGCCGCGACCGCTCCGACCAATTTTTCGGAACGTCCGCCGCCCCAACCGTCTTGCGCGCCGCCGTCCTTCGATTCGCGGCGCCGCGTTTCTCTCGCTCGGCGCCGTTCCTCTTCCTCCCAACGCAAACGCGCGTTCGCCGGATTGTCGCGCGGGACGAAAAAACGCCGAATTTTTCCGACGACGCCAAGCGCTTGTTCGCGAACCGCGTCGATTCGCTCCTTCGAAACGAGATCGGAAACGAACTCTTTCGCCGACGTCGCGACGTCGCGTTTTTTCGTTGGATTGCGCAATTCCGAAACGATAAAATCGGCCAACGCTTCGGCGTTCGCGCCGAACATCAAATTCGGGTCGTCGAGCGGAAGCGCCGGCTCGTCGAACGCGGCCAAACGAGCGAATTCGCTCCCGAACGAATCGCTTGCGAAAACGTCGGTCGCGTTTCCCCGCTCCGTCGCTTCGGCGTCGCGTCCGTTTTCCTTGTCAAGCGCGTTCAAAAAATAAATATCGTCAAGAATATCGAGTTCCGTTTCAGGATCGAACTCACGCGACCGAGAGAGCGCGCCCGCTTCGCAAGCTCGCTTCAACGACTTGAGATCGCGAACGCCGAACGCGTCGCGCAAGAAACCGAGCGCCCGCATGTCGAGCGAACGAACTCGCGCCAACTCGACGACCGCCGGCCCGACCGATTGCGCGACCCGGTCGAACAACGTCGACGCTCCGGTCGCGATCGTCTCGCGCAACGCCCAAACGACTTCGGGAAAAAAGTCGCGAAACCAAAACCCAAGCGCGCCGTCAAGTTCCGCGCCGACTCGCTCGTCCGACGCCGCCGTCGCGAAAAACTCCAACGGAATTTCAAGACGAAAAACGCGCTCCGCCGCTCGCGTCAACTCGTCGGTCAACGGCGACGGGCCTTCGCAAAATTCGAGAAGACGCGCCGTTTGCTCCAATTTTTTCGATATTCCGACGTTGTTCATAAAGAAAAGTTCGCGCAACTCCCCCGACGTCGCGCCACCCGCTCGGCCCGCGCACCTTCAATAACCAAACGCAAAATCGAACGCGACGACGCG
>JAFTUJ010000335.1 GCA_017466305.1 Thermoguttaceae bacterium | reverse complement strand
TAAGAACTCGAGTAAATCGCCCCGCCGTCGTACTCTTCCGATTTATTGCTCGTAAACGTCGAATCGACAACCGTTAACGACGATTTCTCGTCGACGTAAATCGCGCCCCCGCGGTTTCGCGAAGAGTTGTTCGCAAACGTCGAATTAACAACCGTTAGCGAGCTTTCACGTCCGACGTAAATCGCCCCGCCGACGTCGTTCGATTTCGCGTTAACAAATTCAAAACCGTCGAGGATAATCGGCCCGGTTTTCTCGGCGACGGCAAAAATTCGGCTCGCCTCCTTCGCGTCCAAAACGACGCCCGCCTCCGACGCTACGATTCTAAGCGGTTTATTAAGCGAAAGTTGCGTTCCGTCGAGCTCGATCGTCGTTTTCTCGGCAAAAACACTCGAATCGAAGGTAATCGTCGCGTCGGGTTCGGCGCTTTCAATCGCTTCGCGGAGGGAAACAACGCCGTCTTCCGCGTCGACCTTGTCGAGCGGAGTCGTTACGACGGAAAACGAGGTCGTCGTCCACGCGGAATAGAACGTCTCGTCCTGCGATCGCACTCGATACTTAATTCCTGAAACCGCGTCGCTTACGGCAAACGCCGTTTGGTTCGCGCTCGTCGAACCAAGCGACGTCCAACTCTCGCCGTCGAACGAACTTTCCACAAAGTACGCCAAATCGCTTTCCGCGCCGGTCCACTCTAAAACCGCCGTCCGCTTCACGGAGTCGTATTCGACAACGCGGAGATTCGTCGGCGCGTTCGGTCGAACGCCGGGAACGTCCAGCGTCAGCGCGTAAGCCGTGTTGTTTCCGCCGTAAACTCGGACGTAGTAAGTTCCCGCTTCGCAACCGTTTAGCGCGACGCTCTCGTAACCGGTACTCGCCCGCGAATAGGCGAGACGCGTTCCCGAAGCGTTGTAAAGTTCGAGCTCGACGTCGCCTTCGCTATGCGTGTAAAAAAGCTCGATTTTGTCGTTCGAAACGCCGCGTTCGAGAAGCGTAAACGCGAACCAATCGTCGCCGCCGCTTCCGGCCGAGCGCTGCGTTAAGGTTGCGGTCGAACGAGTTACGCCCCCGAGATCGAACGCGTCGTTTCGGTTGTTGTTCGGTTCGATTTCGTTTCCGGCAAGGAACCAAGGAGACGTTGAAAATTCGTTGTAAGCGCGGAGGCGGTAAAGCGTTCCCTCCGCTTGGTTTGTTAAACGCAATTCGGCCGAATCCGCGACTTGCTTGGGAAGGTCGCGCCAGGTTTCGCCGTCGTCGGTCGAGTATTGCAGTTCAAAACCGTCGACGTATCCGCCGCTTCGCCAACGTAGCGTCGTTTCGGGAGTTACGGCGTTTTCCGCGGAACGATAAACGGCCAATTGCGGCGTCGGCGTATGACTCGCTTCGATCGTCAGCGCGTAAGCCGTGTTGTTTCCGCCGTAAACTCGGACGTAGTAAGTTCCCGCTTCGCAACCGTTTAGCGCGACGCTCTCGTAACCGGTACTCGCCCGCGAATAGGCGAGACGCGTTCCCGACGCGTTGTACAGTTCGAGCTCGACGTCGCCTTCGCTATGCGTGTAAAAAAGCTCGATTTTGTCGTTCGGCGCGCCGCTTCCCGCCATCGTAAACGCGAACCAATCGTCGCCGCCGCTTCCGCCGGAGCGTTGTTCCCAAGTTTTCGTCTCGCCGTCCAGCGTTCCAAGATCGTAAGCGTCGGCGCGGCTGTCGTTCGGCTCAAACTCGACCGTTTCCCCCGAGGCGACCGCCGGCGTTCGCGGTTCGAGCGACGTATCGTTCGCGACGGTAATCGTTTCCGTTCCGAACGCGATAATCGACGGCGGCGTCGCGAGCGTCGGGTCGAGTTGAACGACGCAAGACGCGTCCGCGCCGTAAGATAGCGTCGCGGGCGTTGGCGCGATCGAGTCAAGGAGCGCGGTCGCGGCGCTCATGTCGGCGGCGTTTAATTCGGTCAGGTCAAGCGTCGAAAGTTCGCGCTCGGCCCACTCGACCGTTTCGGCGACAAAATCGGCGTCAACCGCTCGCTCCGCCGCGAAAACGGCCAACAACGCGCGCTCTTCCAGTTGTTCGAATCGAGCCAAGCGGGCTTCGTCGCGCTTCGGTCGCGGCGATTTACCGTTCGAGGTCGGCTCGCGCTTGCGCGACGCGTCTGCGTTGCGAGTTCGGCGGTTCAAGCCCAACGCTTCCCTCAAGTCCAATCGACGATTCATTTCTCGACTCCTTTAAACGACGCAAATAAAAGGCATATAAGAGACCAAAGAGACAAAACGACGCTTCGAACGTCGCGCTTGCCGGCGAGCGGCGCTTAAGAAAACGCCTTTACGCTTATTGTAACTTTTTTGTTTTACGACGTCAAGCGGCGCCAATTCTATTTAGCGTCGATAATGCAAATTTTTTTCAAATTATTGTCCCCAAGTTACGCTACGCGCCAAAACCGAAAACCGCGCCCGCCGAAGCGTCGAGCGACGTCGAGCGCGATTTAAATTGCCGCGGTTCGCCGCGTAACCTCTTGCCCGTCCCTTCCTTACGCGAGGTCTGACGTCGCCGCATTCGCCGCTATTTTCCTTCCTCATAAACGCAAATTTTTTTCCATTTCCATCGAGCGGGAATTCGAATCTGTTACGGAAATCGGCGAACAACCGACGCAGTTTCGACGTTCGCTCAACACTTTAAGCCGAGCGTTTTCAATATGTTGCGCGCGTCTTGCATAACGTCGTTTATTTCTTTCGTCGTTCCGCTCTCCCGCCTCTCTTCTAGCGTTCGAATCGCGGCTTGGCAATCGTCGCGAGCTTCGGCAATTCGGCCTTGGGCGCGTTCGAGCGTCGCGACGCCGAGATAATTCCGCGCCAAACCAAGCCGCCTATTCGCGTCGACCTTTGCGTCGCCCGGCTCGTTCGCGTCTAAAAGCGCTTGGCCTTTTTCCGCGAGGCACGTTCGAAATTTCGCCAACGCGCCG
>JAFTUJ010000038.1 GCA_017466305.1 Thermoguttaceae bacterium | reverse complement strand
TTGCGTCGACTTGAACGGCGTCGACGGCGGGCGTTTCCGCGACTTGCGTCGACTCGACGTCGGCGGTCGGGGAGGGCGTTTGAGCGGCGGTTTCGGCGGGCTGTTCGACGGGGGCGCGGTCGTTAGATTCCAACATTTCGTTTCGTTTCTTCCTTGTTCGGGGGCGTCGACGCTTTTTCTTGTCGTTATTAATTAATAAGGAGAAAACGACGGGAGCGTTTTCGACGTTTTCGGTTGACGTCTTGCGCGTCTGCGCTTCGAACGGGGCGAATCGAGAGAGCGTTTCGACCGTCCGCGACGTTTTCTCCGTTATTATAACCCGATTTTGCCGTTTTGTCTTCCCCCCCTTAACGAACCGGCGCGATTTTTTTGCGAGAGACCCGCGAAGCGGAAAAAGTCGGCGTTTCTCCCGCCGCCCGTCCTTGCGTTATTTCGCCGAAGAATTATAATAAAGGCGGAAGCGTTCGAGTCGGCCCCTTAAAACGGCTCGGCGACGCGCTTTCCGACGACGACGCGCCGTTAACGTCGATAAAACGATTGAGATTGTCGAAAACGCTAAAGTTGCCGAAATCGTTAAAATTGCTAAAACCGGCGCGCTCCGCCGTCGATTCCTTCGGTCCCCCCGCGAAACCCCGTTTACGAGAGTCCTAAAAATGGAAAAAGCGACTTATAAAAGTTCCGGCGTCGACTTGGATATTTACGCCGAATCGATGTCCCGTCTGCCCAAATTGGTTGCGAAGACCTTTTCGCCGCGCGTGATGCGTCTCGACGGCGGGTTCGCCGGTCTTTTCCGCTTGAACGGCCTCCTCAAAGACGGCGGCCCCGAACGCAAGTACGAAGACCCGGTGCTCGTCAGCTGCACCGACGGCGTTGGAACGAAAATCAAAATCGCTTGCCAAACGAACCGGCACTCGACCGTCGGAATCGACTTGGTCGCGATGAGCGTCAACGACGCGATCTGCTGCGGCGCCGAACCGCTCTTCTTCCTCGATTACGTCGCAACGCCGAAAGACGACCCCGACCAACTCGAAGAGCTGGTTTCCGGGATCGCTAAAGCTTGCGAAGAAGTCGGTTGCGCGCTGATCGGCGGCGAAACGGCGATTCTCTCCGGCATGTACAACCCCGGCGAATACGACTTGGCCGGTTTCTGCGTCGGCGTCGCGGAACGTTCGAAAATCATCGACGGGAAAGCGATTCAAGACGGCGACGTTCTGATCGGCGTCGCGTCGAGCGGCTGCCATTCGAACGGTTATTCGCTGATTCGCCGCGTCGTTTTCGATATCGCCGGGCTCCAACCGGACGAATTCGTCCCGGAACTGAACCAAACGGTCGCCGACGCGCTCCTGACGCCGACGCGCCTTTACGTCAAACCGGCGCTCGCGCTCTTCGAAAAGTTCGGCGCGAACGACGGAATTCGCGGCGTCGCGCATATTACCGGCGGCGGCTTGGTCGAAAACCTCTCCCGCGTCCTTCCGGAAGGCGTCGCGCCGGAAATTACCCCGAATTCTTGGGACGTTCCGCCGGTTTTCGGCTGGTTGCAAAAGCTCGGCTCGATCGACGACGCCGAAATGGAACGCGTCTTCAATATGGGGCTCGGCCTCGTTTTGGTCGTCAAGCCGGAAATCGCCGACGACGTGCAAGCGACGCTCGCCGAAATGAACTTGCAAAACTGGAAAGTCGGTAAAATCGTTAAAAAATAACGCCGGCTTTCGCTTATTTTCGCTTTCCGCTTTGGACGCGACGCCGTTTTATCGTCTAAAGTCGCGGAGGGCGAAGCGGCGAAACGCAACCGAACGCCAACGCGCCGAGACCCGCTTTTCGACGCGTCGGGAGTTTGTTTGTCTTGACGAGACCTCGGAACCGGGAAGGGAGCGGAAACGATGAAAATTGAAACGCGGCGCGAATTTTGTTCGCGTCGGAGCGGTCGTTTCGCTCGCTCGACCGTTGCGCAAGCGGCGCGAACGCGACTGGTTTGAAGCGCGTCTTGGACGGCGGTTGCGAACGCGGTCGGCTCGGCGGTTTTACGTTGGTCGAGCTTCTCGTCGTGATCGCGGTCGTCGGCGTTTTGCTCGGTTTGCTTTTGCCGGCGGTTCAAGCGGCGCGCGAAACGGTTCGGCGGACGAGTTGCGTTTCGCATTTGCGTCAAATCGGCTTGGCGATTCATTCGTATTTGGACGTCAACGGCGTTTTCCCGCCGACGAAGACGACGTATGTCGCGTCGAACGGACGGCGTCGCGACCGACATAACGTTTTGACGGTTCTTCTGCCGTTCGTCGAGGAAAGCGCGGCGTATTCGGCGGTCGACTGGACGGCGGCTTGGTCGGCGGCGGTCAATCGCGAGGCGACCGAGAAGCGGATTCCGATTTTTCTTTGCCCGACCGCGCCCGGCGATCGGGATTTCGGGATGAAAAAGGATTATCCGACCGATTACGCGAGTGGTTATCTGATTCGGCGCGGCGTTCGGGAGACACTCGGGCTCCGCGACCGTTCCGAATGGACGAGCGTTCTCTTGCCCGACTTTTCCAATTCCGCCGAATTTTCGCGTCGCGCGCCCGTTTATCCGAGCGCCGTTCTCGACGGGTTGAGTTCGTCGTTCCTCTTTTTCGAAGCGTCCGGTCGTCCGTTCAAATTCTTGCGCGGCGGGCGTCGCGGCGATCCGAACGAAACGCCGAAAGAGCCGCTCCTCAACTCCGATTGGGCCGACCCCGGTTCCGGCTTTGTGATGGACGCCGCCTTCGTCGCGCCGGACGGTCGCTTTTTAAAAAACGCTAAAAACAACGAAATTTTCTCGCTGCATACGTGAGGCGCGAACATTCTATACTCTGACTGTTCGG
>JAFTUJ010000334.1 GCA_017466305.1 Thermoguttaceae bacterium | reverse complement strand
TTTTTAGCGCGGATTTCCGAACAAACGCGCGGAGAAATTCGGGTCGACGCTTTTGAAAACGAACAAAAAAAGTCGGAAAAAGGAAGAAAAACGAACGATCCCAAAACGCCGGACGGTTGGGAAATCCTCCGCGTTCAAAAAGACGGCGCGGAAAATAACGCGGGAGAAAACGCGGAAAATAGCGCGGAACCTCTTTATTCGCAAGCGTTTCCGGTCGACGTTTGCGCGAACGACGATTGGTTTGGCGTTTCGGTTTTGCCAAGTTTTTTGGCCGCGTTCGTTACGCCGAACGTCGACGCGGTCGTTCGGTTGATGGACGACGCGGCGCAAATCCTTAAAGAGCAAAATCTTAAACCGGCGTTTGAAGGTTATCAAGCGCGCGATAAAAAAAGGGTTTACGACGTTGCGCGAGCGGTTTACAAGGCGGTCGTTCGACGCCAAATTCGTTACGCGACGCCGCCGGCTTCCTTTGGCGAAAGAGGCCAGCGCGTCCGTTTCGCCGATAAAGTGTTGCGCGATAAACTCGGCACCTGCCTCGACTTATCGCTTCTTTTTGCGAGCGTTTTGGAAGAATGCGGGCTGCACCCGTTGATTTTGCTCTATTCCGGACACGCGTTCGTCGGTTGCCATTTGAAGGAAACGACGTTTTTAGAAGCGTTTGAGGACGACTTGCAAGCGTTGCGCAAGCGCGTCGAGCTCGACGATCTCGCCGTTTGGGAAACGACGTTGGCGACCGACGGTTCGAACGCGTCTTTTAATGTTGCGGAAAGCGTTGCGAAGAAACGACTTGAAGACGACGATACTTTTATCGGCGCTCTCGACGTGCGGCGCGCTCGGCTCGAACAGATTCGCCCGCTTCCTTTGAAACGCGAGAACGCGGAAAGCGTCGAGATTGATTTTGGTTCCGGTTTCGGAAAATCGGCGGAAAATCTTCGAACGGCGACCGACGCGGCGCGTCCGCTGTTGCCGGAAATCGAAACGACGGTCGAGCCTTTAACGCCGAAAAATCGCGTCGAGCGTTGGAAACAAAATTTGCTCGACTTAACGTTGCGCAATAAACTCTTAAACTGCAAGGAGAAACAAACCGTTTCCATCTTGCCGCCGGACGTTCGTCTGAGCGAGACGCTCGAACGGTTGAGCGAAGGAAAACGATTTTTCATTCGACCGGCGCAATCGGTTCTTAAGAGCGACTCGCCGCGAGACTTTGACGCAGTGGAGCGGCGAAAAGGAATCGACGTTCCGCAAACGGTTCTAAAAGAAGGGGTTAAGAAGGGCGTTCTGTTCGCGAAACCCGAAATTGAGGAAGACGAACTTCAAAAACGGCTGACGAAAATTTATCGCGACGCCCGTTTGAGCCTTAACGAGGGGGACGTCAACACGTTGTTTTTGGTCCTGGGGATTGTCGAACGCGTCGCCGATCGCGACGGTAAAAAATATCGCGCCCCCCTCCTTTTGATACCCGTTGAGATAACGCAACTGTCGAAGAAAGAAGGGTTTGCGATTGAGGTCGCCGACGCGGAAACGCGTTTGAACGTTACTCTCTTCGAGCAAATGCGCCGCGATTTCGATAAAGAAATTCGCGGTCTTGACCCGAACGCGGAGCTGCCGACGACCCGCGGCGGAATGGTCGACGTTGAAACGATTTTCCAAATTTTCCGACGCGAACTCCTCGACCTGGAAGGTTGGGAGCTTAAGAATGAAATTTGTCTCGGAAACTTTTCTTTTCAAAAGTTCGTGATGTGGTCGGATCTTAACGAACATATGGACGAACTTGAGGAAACGCCGCTCGTCAATCACTTGATTTATACGCCGAAAGAGCGTTTTGACGACGGAATTGCGGAGATTGCGGCGGGCGAAGTCGACTCGGTCGCCGCCGACGCGATCGTCGCGCCGTTGAGCGCCGACTCGTCGCAGATCGCGGCGCTGTTGAACGCGGCGGCGGGAAAAAACTTTGTGCTGCAGGGCCCGCCGGGAACGGGTAAATCGCAAACGATCGCCAATATTATCGCGCATTGCCTTGCGGAGGGGAAGTCGACGTTGTTCGTTTCGGAGAAACGCGCGGCGCTCGACGTTGTTTATCGGCGGCTTTGCAGTCTTGGGCTGGAGCCGTTTTGCTTGGAGTTGCATTCGAATAAAACGGGAAAAAAGCAGCTTCTCGACCAATTGCGCGTTGCGACGGAGTTTGCGGAGGAAACGCAAGTCAAAAATTGGACGACGGTAAACGACGAAATAGAAACGCTTAAAACGTTTTTGAACGAATACGTCGACGAGTTGCATCGCGTCTGGCCGAACGGACAAACGCTTTACCGAGCGTTCGCAACGTTAGCGAAATTGGAGCCTTATAAAGAGCGAGCGGCGCGTTTCTTGGCGGCGAATCAAGATTTGTTTGGCGGCGCTACGTCGCGAAACCAAGACGCGAATCGCGGTTTCGGATCGTATTCCGCGCTTTCGGAAGAGGACTTTTATCGACTTCTTAACTTGGGCGAAGAAACGACTTCCGTTCTCGAAGACGTTCCGGAAATCGCTTGGAAGAACGCGATCGATTTTGGCGCGACGGAGTGGTCGCCGCGTTGGAACCGCGAGGTTGCCGAAGTTGCGCGGACAATTTGCGACGTCGAGTCGTCTTTTCGCTCGAACTTTGCGCTTCTTGCGGAACTTGCGCCGGGAATCGCGGACGTTTCCGACGTCGACTGTTGGCGTTTGGTCGCGAATTTGGCGGACGCGACGTCGGAAATTAAATGTCCGACGCCGCGCGGGCTTTACTCGAGCGCTTGGGAAACGACGGAAGCTAAGATTCGTCGCTGGATAGAGTTAAGCGGGCGCCGCGAGGAAGCGCAAGGCCGGCTCGAAAAGATCGACGCGCGTCGATTGGCGGCATTTTGTAGCGCGCCGCTTGCGGAGCGAACGGCGGAGCGGGGCGGTTTGCGTTGGGGAACGCTCGAGTTTAACTCTTGCGAAGCGGACGCTTGGGGCGGTTGTTCGGCTAACGACGAGACGTTTCGCGCGTTGCGCGAACGTTGCGTCGAGTTGAGCGATTTTGCGACGAACGCGGTGAAAACGTCCTTTGACGCCGTCGCCAAAAGATTAAGCTTGGACGCCTTAAACTTCGACGATTTAAGAGGTTGCGTTAGCGAACGTCGCGTCGACGAACTTTGCCAAATTTTAAAAACGTTGCGTTCGAATCCGGCGCCGACGCGCGCTCTTTTGAAGAGCGATTGGAAGCGTGTCGCGGCGCAAATGCGCGATTTTGCCGAGTTGGGACGGCGGCTCGACGCGGAGGCGGAGCGCTGGACCGGATTTGACGTCGAACGACTCCTTGCGTTCAAATTTCCGCAAAACGCCGCGGGCGAAACGCTTGCACCGGTCGCGCCGGGGCTTTTCGCCTTGCGTTCCGTTCGCGTCGCGTCGGAATCGAACGAATTGCGTCGCGACGTCGCCGTTGAGGTTGCAAACGTCGAAACGGCGGGAGTTAACGAAACGACGGGAGTTAACGAAGCGACGGGAGTTAACGAAGCGACGGGAGTTAACGTAGCGACGGGAGTTAACGTAGCGACGGGAGTTAACGAAGCGACGGGAGTTAAAGTAGCGTGGGGAGTTAACGGAACGGAGGGAGG
>JAFTUJ010000333.1 GCA_017466305.1 Thermoguttaceae bacterium | reverse complement strand
TTTCGCAAAACGAGCCAAGCGTTCGACCTCCCCCTTGCGCTCGCGGCGCGTTCGGCGTATAATGTCGAATAGCGGCGCGAGCGTTTTGTCGTCGAGCCGTTCTTAACGTCGCAAACGTCGAAATCGACCGGCGTTTGCCCGCCTTTTTCTTTTAATTCCCGTCGCGACGTCGGCGTCGCCCAACCTAAATTCAGCGTCATGACAAGATACAATCCTTCCGTCGTCGAACCGAAATGGCAACAATATTGGGAAGCGAATAAAACGTTCGCCGCGCCGCGTCTTCCGAGCGACCTCCCCGGAAACGTCGACGGCAAAAAGGCTTACGTCCTCGACATGTTCCCGTATCCGAGCGCGCAAGGCCTCCACGTCGGGCACCCGGAAGGTTACACCGCGACCGACGTTTACTGCCGCTTTATGCGAATGAACGGTTTCGCCGTCATGCACCCGATGGGTTGGGACGCGTTCGGTCTCCCCGCCGAGCAACACGCCAAGAAAACCGGGATTCACCCCCGCGTTACGACCGAAAACAACATCGCGAACTTCCGCCGCCAACTGAAAGCGCTCGGCTTCAGTTACGATTGGGATCGCGAAATCGCGACGACCGACGTCGATTATTTCCGTTGGACGCAACGCATTTTCCTCATTCTCTTCAACGCTTGGTACGACAAAGACGCGAAGAAAGCCCGCTGCATCGACGAACTCCCGATTCCGGACGACGTTCGCGCCGAAGGCGAAGACGCGGTTCGCCGTTACGTCGACGATTTCCGTCTCGCTTATCAAATTGAAGCGCCGGTCAACTGGTGCGAAGAGCTCGGCACGGCCCTTGCGAACGAAGAGGTCGTCGGCGGCGTCAGCGAGCGCGGCGGCTATCCGGTCAAGCGCGTTCCGTTGCGCCAATGGATGCTGCGCATCACCGCTTACGCCGACCGTTTGGAGGAAGACCTCGCCGACCTCGATTGGTCGGAAGGCGTTAAAGCGTTGCAACGCAACTGGATCGGCAAGAGCATCGGCGCGGAAGTCGACTTCTATATCGGCGCTCCGGAAGGTTTCGACGCTTGGAAAGCGGCCCGCGCCGCGTCCTCCTTCCCGCGCAAACCGGGCGACGACGTTCTCCGCGTCTTCACGACCCGTCCCGACACCCTTTACGGCGCGTCGTATATGGTTCTCGCGCCGGAACACCCCGCCGTCGAACGAATTACGACGCCGGAGCAAAAGGACGCGGTCGAAGAATACCGCCGTCAAGCGTCCTTCAAGTCCGACCTCGACCGCACCGACCTCGCGAAGGAAAAGACCGGCGTTTTCACCGGCGCTTACGCGTTGAACCCGGTCG
Source organism: Thermoguttaceae bacterium (assembly GCA_017466305.1). GTDB lineage: Bacteria > Planctomycetota > Planctomycetia > Pirellulales > Thermoguttaceae > RUG369. The sequence goes on along the minus strand of JAFTUJ010000333.1, from coordinate 2,168 downwards.
ACGGTCGCGCGATTCCGGTTTGGATCGCCGACTATGTTTTGGCGTCGTACGGAACCGGCGCGATTATGGCGGTTCCGGCGCACGATACTCGCGACTTCGAGTTCGCGAAACAGTGCGATCTCCCGATACGACAAGTTGTCGCGCCGACCGAAAAGTCGAGCGTTTCGGCGGAAGAGGTCGCGAAGATGGAAACGGCGTTCACGGAACTCGGCGTCGCGATCAACAGCGGCGAATACGACGGAACGCCGACCGCCGAATTTAAAGCGTTGATTACCGAGCGTTTGGACGCGTCCGGCTTGGGCCGCAAAACGGTCAATTACAAGCTCCGCGACTGGCTCTTCAGCCGTCAGCACTTCTGGGGCGAACCGTTCCCGCTCCTTCGCGAACTCGGAGAAGACGGCGAACCGAACGGCGTCGTTCGCGCGCTCGAACCGGAAGAACTCCCGCTCGACATTCCGGCGAACCTCGTCTTCGACGCGCAAAAACGCTCCCCCGAACCGCCGCTCGAAAACGCTCCCGCCGATCGGCTTTACGTCGAGCGCGACGGCAAAAAATACAAGCGCGAAACGAACTCGATGCCGCAATGGGCCGGCTCCTGCTGGTACTATCTGCGCTACCTCGACCCGAAAAACGCCGACGCGATCGTCGACCCGGAAATCGAAAAGGCTTGGGGCCCGGTCGACCTTTACGTCGGGGGCGCCGAACACGCCGTCTTGCACTTGCTTTACGCGCGTTTTTGGCATAAAGTCTTGTACGACTTCGGTTACGTCTCGACGAAAGAGCCGTTCCAACGCCTCGTCAATCAAGGGATGATTCTCGGCGAAATGGAGTATACCGCCTTCCAAAACGCCGACGGCGCTTGGGTTTCGGCGCGCGACGTCGACGTCGACAAAGCGACGAACGTCGCGACGTTGAAAGCGGACGGTTCCGAGCTTAAGGCCGTCAAACTGGCGCAAAAAGACGTCGCGAAGAGCGGCGACAATTACGTCCTCGCGTCCGATTCGTCGATCGTCGCGATCGGCAAATCGGAAAAGATGTCGAAGAGCCGCGGCAACGTCGTCAACCCGGACGACGTCGTCGCGCAATACGGCGCCGACTCGCTCCGCCTGTACGAGATGTTCATGGGTCCGCTCGAAGCGGTCAAACCTTGGAACATGGACGGCGTTAGCGGCGTCCGCAACTTCCTCGACCGCGTTTGGCGGATGATCGTTTCGCAAGACCCGGAAAAAACGGAGCTTCACGAAGCGGTGCAAGACGTCGAACCGACCGAAGAACAAAACCGCGTTCTGCACAAAACGATCAAAGCGACGACGGAAGATATTAAGGCGTTGTCGTTTAACACCGCCATCGCCCGCATGATGGAGTGCGCCAACTTCTTCAGCCGTCAAGAAGTCCGTCCTAAGTCGGCGATGAAGACGTTCGTTTTGCTCGTTTCGCCGTTCGCGCCGCACTTGGCGGAGGAACTTTGGCAGTTGCTCGGCGCCTCGACGACGCTCGCGTACGAACCTTGGCCGACTTGGGACGAAAACGCGCTCCGCGAAAGCGCCGTCGTCGTTCCGGTTCAAATCAACGGCAAGGTGCGCGCTCGTATTGAAGTCGCCGCCGACGCCGACGCGCAAGCGATGGAAGCCGCCGCGTTGGCCGACGAGAAAATCGCCGCCGCCGTCGAAGGAAAAACGATCGTCAAAAAGATTATCGTTCCCGGCAAGATGGTCAACCTTGTCGTTAAGTAATTGAACGACGGCGCTTAACCGGTGCTTTTTTCCGGCGCTCGGAAGTCGGCCTTCGAGGCGAACCGACTTTCGAGCGTCGTTTTTTCGCGCCGATTCCCTTCAACGCGACGTTAAAACGCCGTTCATTCCCGCAAAACCGACAAAATCGTTCCCTTCCCGCTCCGTCGACGCAAGGAGCGGTCTTTTTCCGCAACGCGCAAGGAGGCGCCGCTTGTCGCCGAACCGTTTCCGTTTTCCGCATTTACATCTTCATTTTCCTTGGGGTTCGCATTCGAAATCGCGTTCGACCGAAATCGACATGAGCGTCGGCCCGCTTTGGTCGAAGCTGATTCTCTTTTCGGTTCCGTTGGCGTTATCGAACGTCCTTCAAATCGCGTTCAATATGGCGGATTTGATCGTCGTCGGGCGGTACGTCGGCGACGAAGCGTTGGCGGC
>JAFTUJ010000001.1 GCA_017466305.1 Thermoguttaceae bacterium | reverse complement strand
CGACTTTTCTCGACTTTTCTCGACTTTTCTCGACTTTTTTGGCGTTTTTTCCCGCTTTTTCTTGAAAAGCGCCCGCGTTTCGGGTATCATCTTAGCGGCGGCGCGTCGAAATGTTAGAAGACGCGACGTTTGTTGATTCTTTTAACGATTAAAGCGAAAATAACGTTTTTAGCGAAACGGAAAGGTTGGCGAAATGAGCGGTAAAATGGGGCGTCGCGATTTTGGGGTTTCTTGCGTCGGGGCGACGTTGGCGGCGTTGAGCGGCGCGGCGTTGGTCGGAACGTCGAAAAAAGCGGCGTTCGGACAAGAAAACGGCGCGGCGGACGGTCAAAATAGCGAAAATAGCGAAAAAATGCGGATTCTGCTCGTCGTCGGCGGGCACTCTTACGACCGCGAAGGGCTGCACGCGGCGCTGAAAGACTGCCCGAACTCGACGTTCGACGAAATTTCGATTCCGGAAAAGCAAGATATGCTCAAGCCGGGGCTCTCGAAGGATTACGACGTCGTCGTTTTTCACGATCAATCGTTCTTCGAACTGACGCAAGAACAAAAGGACAATTTGACCGCGCTTTGGTCGGACGAGGGAATCCCGACGGTGATGCTGCACCACTCGCTGATTTCGCACCCCGATTTCCCGCTCTTCCGCGACGTTTTTGGAGCGCAATTTATTATTAAGGAAACGGAAATCGAAGGGCGCGTTTACCGCAAGTCGACGTACAAACGCCCGACCGACGTCAATATTTACATCGTCGACCGCCCGCACCCGATCACCGAAGGCGTTAAGGACTTCAAAATCAACGACGAAGTTTTCCAATACGTCTACTTCAATCCGCGAATCGACGTTTTGGCGCGCACCGACCACCCGGAATCGGACGCGCCGGTCGTTTGGACTTGGCGGTACAAGAAAACGCCGGTTTTCGGGATGATTCAAGGGGACGCGAACGGCGCGTTCGGCGACGCGAACTACCGCAAAATCCTTTACCACGGCTTGCGTTGGGTCGTCGACCAAAAGAAAAACGGTTGATTTGCGGCGCGTCGCGCGATTTTTGAAACGAACGTCGATTCGCGGTCGATTTAAGCGGCGGTCGACGGGCGTTTCGGCGGCGAAATTTCGCGACTTGTTCGAAAAAAGCGCGTTTCTGAAATCCGTTTCGCGGCGACGCTCGTCTTAAAGGGGACGGGCGTCGTTCGAAGCGGTCGGGCGGCGTTTTGCCCGGTTTGTAACGGTTGTAGGGAATTTTAAGGAGAAACGAGAATGAAACGGCGAAAAATCGGTTTCGTCGGAGCGGTCGCGGCGGCGCTCTTCGGCGTCGCGGGGCTTGCCGCTTCGGTAAATTGGGCGATTTCGGCAATTTCCGCAAACTTCGCGTTCGCGGGCGACGTTTTCAAAGCGGCCCAAACGGTCGAACAGCCGACCGAATGGACGCTTAGCGTCGACGGCGCCGGGGAGCGGAAGGACGGCGTTTTCGAGTTGAAGGGCGGGGACAACTCCGCGTCTTGGCGGTCGAATCCGGTCGCGTTCGAAGCGGGGAAAGTTTACCGTTTCCGCTTCAAAGCGTCGGTCGTTCCGGGGGGCGGCTCCGGGGCGAGCGCGCCGTCCGGAGCGTCGTTCGCGCATTACGATTTTACCGATTTTCCGAAAAAAGAGACCCCGGAAGATTATTATTCGTTCGTTTTCGTCGCGCCGAAGGGCGTTAAAGAAGCGCAACTCCGCCTCGGTCAATGGGATTCGCATCGCGATTACCGCTTCGCCGAGCCGACTTTGACGGCGGTTCAACCGGCTTACCAAATTTTGGAAGCGCGGACGAAAAAACAACGCCGCTTCGGCGACCCGAAGGAAGTCCTCGCGCTCGGCGCCGGGGAGTCGATTTCGGACGGCGTTTACCGTTTCTCGACCTTCCGCGCGTCGGAGCCGACCAACTTCGACCGCCCGCTCGTTTCGACGACGAGTAACTTCAACACCAACCGCTGGACGCTCGGGAACGACGCGGAAGTCGTTTACCGCTTCGCGCTCGAACCGAAAACTTGCGACTTGGAAATGCACGCCGACGCGTTTCCCGGGTCTGAAAATAGCGGTAAAATCGTTAAGACCCGTAAAATCCCGTTCGTTTCCGGGAAAATTTCGATGAATATCGGGCATTCGACCGCCGGACGCGCCGTTTTGGAAGGTTCGCTCGACGGCAAGAATTGGGCGGCGTTGGGCGAAATCGCCGGAACCGGCTCGGTCGAAGCAACGCTCGAAAAGCTCCTCGACGGGAAAGCGGCGGACGAAATTTTCGTTCGCGTTCGCGGCGAAGCGGGCGAAGACGGGAAATGGTGCAATTCGCAAGTTTACAATCTTTCGGCGGAATTGACGCTGAATCCGACCGACGCGCCCCTCTTTAGCGGGCTCGGCGAGACGTATTTTGCCGATTATATCGACGGCGCCGATTATCTCCTTGGGGAGGATAAGCGCGACAAGTTCCAAAAACGGGGGAACGGTCAAGGGAACGCGTCGGCGCAAACTTGGACGCTTTGGGGACTTAACGAAGGAAACTGTTGGACGCTCTCCGGCGACCGGTACCGCGAAACTTCGCTCCGATTGTTGTTGCAAGACGAAAAGTCGCCCCTCTTCGGCGAAAACGGCGGCGCCCCCGAGTGCGAACGGCGTTACGTCGTCGGCGGGGCGCGTCCGGTCGTCGTCGGAACGCGCTTTTTCCCCTATTTCGTTCAAAATTTCACCCGCGAAATTTCCGGTTTAACCGGCAAAACCGACAAAGTCTCCCTCTCTTGGTGCGAACAAGATTATCGGATTCCGAAAAACGCCAAGGAAACGAAAATCGGCGCCGCGGAGCCGATTCGCATTTACGCCGCGAAAAACGATTTCGAGTCGTTCCAAGTCGCGGTTCGCGCTCTCGGCGGCGGAATCGATTTCCTCTCCGGCGCCGTCGTCGGCGATTTGACCGGCCCGAACGGCGCGACGATTTCGGCGGAAAACGTCGATTTGCGTTACGCTTACTATCATTACGTCGCGAATCCGACCGATAAAACTTGCGCCGTCGGTTGGTATCCGGACGCGTTGGTTCCGCTCGAAGCCGGTTCGGACGGGCTCGGGGCGCCGCTCGGCGTTGAAGTTGGGGAAAATTTGCCGATTTGGACGACCGTCCGCGTTCCGGCCGACGCCGCGTCGGGGACGTACCGCGGAGCGATTCGCTTGACCGGGAGCGTTATCGGCGAGTTCGACGCGACGATTCCGTTCGAAGTCGTCGTTTGGGACTTCGCGCTTCCGGCGAAAAACACGCTCGAAACCGCTTACGGCATGTCGCCGGGGAACGTTTGGCGCTATCACAACTGCAAGACGGAAGAAGATAAACGCGCCGTTTTTGAAAAATATTTGAAAATTTTCGGCGATTACCGGATTAGTCCGTACAACCCGGCCCCGCTTGACGGGATCGGCGTCAAATGGTTGCCGGAGGAGAACCCGCCGCGTTGCGAACTCGATTTTTCGCGTTTCGAAAAGGAAATGACGCGGGTCTTCGCGCAATACAACTTCACGAACTTCCGCCTCCCGTTCGAGGGGCTCGGCTGGGGGACTTACGCGGAGTCGGCGGAGGGGGAAATCGCCGGTTACGCCGGGGATACGCCGCAATATAAGGCGATGATCGCCGATTACGGCAAAAAGTTGCAAGAGGGCCTCCGCGAACGCGGCCTCCTCGACGCGGCTTACGTCTATTGGTTCGACGAACCGGAGCCGAAGGATTACGGCTTCGTCGCCCGCGGGTTCGGCAAGCTCAAGAAATACGCGCCGGAAATCGACCGTATGTTGACCGAGGAACCGTCGCCCGAGTTCCGCAAAATCCTCGAAGAAAACGACGCGTCGATCGACGTTTGGTGCCCGGTCAGTCCGGCTTACGACGAAGCGCAAGGGAAGATCGAGAAGGACGCCGGAAACCGCTTCTGGTGGTACGTCTGCACCTACCCGAAAGAGCCGTATTGTACGGAATTCACCGACCACCCGCCGGTCGAGCTGCGGATTTGGCATTGGCAAACGTTCGAACGCGGAATTACCGGCTGCCTCGTTTGGGAGTCGACGTATTGGACGAGTTCCGCCGCGTTCCCGAACGAAGCGCAGAATCCTTACCTCGACCCGATGTGTTACGTCTCCGGTTACTCGACGCCCGCCGGAACGAAGCAGTTTTGGGGGAACGGCGACGGTCGCTTTATCTATCCGCCGCTGAGCGCCGCGACCCCGGGCCGCAACGACGGGAAACCGATCTTCGACGACCCGGTCGCGAGCGTTCGTTGGGAAATGATTCGCGAAGGCGTCCAAGATTACGAGATGCTGTCGATGCTGAAAAAGTTGACCGAAAATCGCGATTTGACCGACGCGCAACGGAAGAAAGTTGAAGAAATTTTCGACTTTTCGCCGATAACGACCGACATGACGACCTTTTCGACCGACCCGAAACCGCTCCTCGAAAAGCGCCGCGCCGTCGCGGAGGCGATCGTCGAGTTGAGCGAGTAACGGGCGGAGGAACGCCGTTGAAACGGAGACGGCGCCGGTCGGGCGGTTTTAGCGGTTGGAACTAACGCCGTTAAAACCGCTAAAATCGCCAAACTTGGGCGCGCCGTCGAAAACTTGAAAGCGCGTCGACGGTTCGGCGTTCGTCGGTT
>JAFTUJ010000332.1 GCA_017466305.1 Thermoguttaceae bacterium | reverse complement strand
CAAAATAACCGCCGCGCCGCTATCCGTTTGGCGACTATCGAATTTTAATTTTAGCGGGCGAACCGGCGGCGAAATCGTCGTCGCCGTCGTTCCCTTCTTTCCAATCGCCGCCGTCGTTCAGTTCCCCGAGATCGGCGCGCTTGGTCGGGTCGAAGCGTCTCGTGTAATAGCGCCCTTGCATGCAGCAAGCCCAAATTCGGAGGCAACGCGCTTCGACTTTATGGTAAATTCTACGCGCTTTATCGGCGTCGATCTCCTCGTCGCGTCGGGCGTTCCACCATTCGGCGATTTTCGGATAGCTCCACTCTTCGAGCGCGTGCGACGCGAAAATATAATACTCCCTCTCGTCGAACTCCGCTTGGAAACACTTCAAAATATAATCGACGTGTTCCCGTTCGATCAGTTCGTCGACGTCGCGATTGTCGTCGACGACTTCCGGAAGCTCGGCGACCGGCGTCGCTTTCTTGTCGCGGCGAATATGCGCGCACAAAATCCAGCCTAACCGCTTGCGCGAGTACGCGATAAAGTGGTCGAGGTTCGTAAATTCGTCGAAAAATTCGATTTTTTTCTTTTTATTTGGGTCGCGCTCCTCGACCGGAACGAACTTTTCCGGGTTGAAGTCGACGATCATCCCCATAAAATAGTCTTGAACGACGCTGGAAATATGCCGTTTATCGGGAACCCATTTTTTGAATTGGTCGCGAACTTGGTCGTTCATGAGTTCGCCTAAAATCCGTCTCCGTTCTTCCGGCGACGTCGCGACGATAAAATCGGCTTTCATCTTTTCGAAACGTTCGGGCTCGAGATCGCCCAACCGCTTGTTTTTCTCGGACATAAGACTTTTCACCTCCCAAGAGCGCAAGTTTCCGTCGACGGGAGCGGCCCGCGTTGACGACGGCGGCGCGCTCGGAAATTTCGCCCTTTCCCAACGCTTAAACTCGACCGCCATTTTCCATTTTACCGGTTCGCGTCAAATTTGTAAAGCGTTCCGTCGCCGCTCAAGGCGACGTTAACGAAAAAAGATTTCGTTTATCTTGCAGATTGCGAAAAAACCTCAAAACATTACTTTGTTCGAAAAAAATTAAAAAAAAATGTCGCCGACGCGAAAAAATTTTCCGCGTTTTCCCCGCGTCGCGTTTTTATAATGGTAACGGAGCCGTCGATCGCCGCCGTCTCCCGCCTCCCTTTTTCAATCATTTTTCCATCGCATCAACGTTTTTCAAAAAGAAACCGCCTATGTCGACCGACAACCGCCCCGACGATTTTAACGAAGCCGAAAAAAACGCCCCGAATCCCGTCGGCTCTAATGATTCCAATATTGCCGACTACCCGCCGACTAACCTCGAAGAACTTCAGGCAAAGCTATATGCCGGAAAAAACTTTTGTAAAGAAACCGCCAATAAAACAGAACCGTTGGCGCGACCGCTCGCGCCCGGCGAAATTATCGTCCTTTCCGACTATTACATCATTAAAGCGCATATCGGAATCGGCGGTCAAAAAGCGGTTTACGAAGTCGTTTCGAAACGTCTCGGAACGCGTTTCGTTGTGAAAGAGTTGCGTGCGAAACTCGGCGCTTTAGAATCGCAACGTCTAATGTTGGAGCGCGAAGCTAAACTCCAAGCAAGCCTACAACACCAAGGAATCCCCAAAGTTTTTCTATTAAAACCCGACGCCGACCCGACTTCGGAAACGCTTCCGCGTTTCGTCGAAACTTACGTCGAGGGCGAGCCGTGGAGCGCCCGTCCGTTCGACCGCGCGCATTTTGAGGAAAACCTCGATATTTTACTCAAAGTTGCGAAGATTATGAAATACGCTCACGAAAGAGGCTACGTCGTTCACCGCGATTTAAAACCCGAAAACGTTATGATTAACAATTATGGGGAAATTTATGTAGTCGACTGGGGAATGGCGTTTAACTTAAAGGAAGAAGGCCCGCAAAGAGGCGCGAGCGGCACAATTTCATATATGGCGCCGGAACACGCGTCGGGTAAACCTGTTGGCTATCAAGCGGACGTTTTCTCGCTCGGCTCGATTCTTTACAAGATTTTAACCGGTTTCGCGCCGTATGAAATCGCGTTGCGAACCCAAGGCTCTTACCACGCCGCGAAAAAAGCGCAAGCCTGCGACTTCGCCCCGCTCGATCCGGAAGCCGCGAAAGCGGAACTCCTTAAACTAACCGAAGAAGCGCTGACGTCGTCCGACGCGGCGCCCGAACTGCGCGATCTCGCCGAAAAAGCGTTGTTCGCTCTCGCGTCGCCGGGGGAAATTTTAACGTTCGCGGAAAAAGGATTAGTCGAAGTTGAGTCGTTACAATATAACTATACCGGTCGACGTTCAGGTTTAGAGGCGCAAAACGCCCTATCCGCCCTCGCCAAGAGCCATCTTTTCGCGGTCGACGCGTCCGTCGAACTACGCCGACTCGCCCAAACGGCATTAATCGCGCTGGTCGCAACAATACCCGCCAAGTTGCTCGAAATTCTCGAAACAGCGCTGGCGGAGGACGTTTCCCAACGTTTTCAAAACGCGTCGGCGTTCGTCAACGCGCTTGAAACTCATCGTCCGCAAAGCGCCGCGCTAAAACGTTTCCAAAATATCAAACAACGTTTCAACTTATTACAAGAAGCGTTAAACGTCGAACTAAACGACAATACGCGCTCAAAACTGGCAAGAAATATAATCGAAGGCGTCGAACTTTTGAACAAGCTTCAGACCCTGCGCCCGTCCGCTAGCTTTAGATCAACGAACGAAATTTTTAGCGCGTTTCGCGATCTATTCCCTAATCTCGACTCGCGCGACGGCTTTTTTAGCGACGTGTTTGGAAGTTTTAACGTCGAATCGCGAACGTCCGCGTTACATCCCGAAACGGAAAGCGACGTCCAATTAATTCAAGAAATCGCTGAAACAGAACTTAAATTTCGCGACTTCTTAATCGAAAAGACAATTCGATTTAAAGACTTTATGACGGCAACGGCGTTAGTCGCCGAGCAACGCGAAGCGATCGACTTCGTTTTTAACGCGCCGTCGCGCGAATCGGAAAAAACAACCGCTCTTCAAAAATTAACTCGCCAAGAAGAGCAAGCGAAACTCGCCTACGAACACGTTGAACGTGGAAAAATTTGGTCGCTAAAAATCGTTGCGACGCTAGCGGGAACGCTCGCCATTCTCGCAACTCTTCTCGTTGCGGCGCTGGACGCGCTCGACGACGGCAACGTCGTTCCCGCCTTTCTATTACCGCTATTATGCGTCGTCGTTTATCGCGGTTTTCCCTCCGCTTCACATTAACTCGCAACGACGCCCGCGTTATTAACAACGTCCCGCGCGCCGCCGTTTGTTCCTATTGCCGCGTTCCCACAAAAATTGCAACGACGTTTTCCGATTGAAATATCGGGCGCCAACGAGGCGGTCGCGCCCGAAACTTCCTACAACCCGCCGTTCGGTCGACGAGCGCTCAACAGCAGAAGGCGTTTTATTCCGCAGTTTCGCTCGGATTCGGCGCGCTCCGTCGACGCTATTGTTGCGCTTTCGGGGTCGTAACGCGGTCGACCAAGTAAACGATCGACGAATACGGAACGCCGCCGTTCGTCGTCAAGCCGATTTCGCAGGTGCGGCTCGTCGAGTAACCGGCGACAACGGCGCGACGCTTCAGTTGCGGTTCCAATTTGCGCAACGCGAACTCGTTCACCTCCGGCATAATAAACCCCTTGTCCCCGGCGAACCCGCAACAGCCGACTTCTTCCGGGAGCAAAACGTCGGTCGCGCAACGGTTGGCGAGTTTCACTAAGAGCGGAAGCAGCCCCATTTTCCGCGTCGAACAGGTCGCGTGAATCGCGATCGGCTCGTCGATCGGCTTAAAGTCGAGGCGGTCGACGAGGAACGTTTCGATCAACTCGATCGGTTCGAAGAGGCGCAACCGCGTCATTTTCTCCTTCATTCGGAGCAAACAGGGCGATTGGTCGCAAAGAATCGGATACTCGCCGCCGTTCGACGCGACGAAAAGCGCCTCTTCCAGCTCCGCCGTCTTGCGGTCGGCGACGTCCGGCATTCCCTTGCTTTCCCAAATCGTTCCGCAACAAAGGTTTTCGAAGTTCGGCGGGAAAACGACCGTAAAACCGGCTTTCTCCAACAGCGCGACCGTCGCCTCGACGAGCGGGCGTTCCTTCCCGGACGCGCCCATCGTTTGGTTGATGCAACTCGGGAAATAAACGATTTTCCCCGGCGCCGCCGACGGTTCGCGCCGCTCGACGTTCGCCGCTTTTCCGGTCGCGTCAACCTTTCCAGTCGCGTCAACTTTACCGATTTCGCCGTTTTGCCCGGTTCGCCCAGTCTTCCCGCCTTTAACCGGCGCGACGAACTCGACGTTCGGGAAGCGTCGCCGTTTGATTTTGAACGGTTTCGGAAGCGCCGGCGTCCAAAGCGGGAACCCGACGCGGTGCAACGTCCGCCCGACCGCCGTCGTTCCGCGTTCGCCGAGAACCGCTCGCCCGACCCGCGCCAACCGCAAAACCGGGCGCAACCCCGACTTAATCGTCGAAAGCCGTTGCGCCGTCAAGTCGCCGAGTTTCCAAGGGAGGCTTCCCGGGGGCGCGTTTTCCGCCCGCAGTTCGTGCGTCAGCTCGCCGACGTTGATCTTCATCGGGCAAGACGTCGAGCAGAGCCCGTCCCCGGCGCAGGTCGCGAGCCCCGGAATCTCGTATTCCCGCTTCAACTCCGCCAAGCGCGCCGGGTCGGAGCCGTCCCGTTCGAGCCGCGAGATTTCCCGCCGAACGACGACGCGCTGCCGCGACGACAGCGTTAAACCGCAAGTAAGGCAGTTCGGTTCGCAAAAGCCGCATTCGATGCACTTGTCGACCGTCGGACTCGTCGTCGGGAGGGGTTTGAAGTCGCTGACGAAACAGTTCGGGTCGTCGTTGAAAATAACGCCGGGATTCAAAATATTTTTCGGGTCGAACAGCTCCTTAACCGCCCGCATCGTCGCGAACGCCTTGGCGCCCCATTCGCGCTCGACGAACGGCGCCATATTCCGCCCGGTTCCGTGTTCCGCTTTGAGCGAACCGTCGAAACGGTCGACGACGAGTTCGACGACTTCGAGCATTAACCCTTTGTATCGCGCGACTTCGGCGTCGGAGTCGAACCGCTGATTCAGGACGAAGTGGAAGTTCCCTTCGAGCGCGTGTCCGTAAATAACGCCGTCGCGGTACCCGTATTTGTCGATGAGCCGTTGCAGTTCGACGGTCGCCTCGGGCAAAACGTCGAGCGGGAACGCGACGTCCTCGATGAGCGCGGTCGTTCCAGGTTCGCGCATTCCGCCGACCGACGGGAAAATTCCGGAGCGCATCGCCCACCAAGGCCCGAAAACCGCCGGGTCTTCGGTAAATTCGAGCGGGAAAAGGAGCGGAAAATCGGCGAGCGCGCCCTTAATTTCGGCGATTTGCGCCGCGAGCGTTTCCGGCGTCTCCGCTTTCGTTTCGAGCAAAACGGCGGTCGCGTCCGGGCCGAGCGACGGGACGAACTCCGGAACGCTCGCCCCGCCCTCGACCGAGCGCAACGCTTTGCGGTCGAAGAGTTCCGCGCTAACGACCGGCGTCTTTTTCAAAATTTGCACCGCACGACAAGCGTCGCCGAGCGTTTCGGTAAAGAGCATCGCGCTGGCGCAACGGGCCGGAATTTTTTCGGTCGCGAAAGTCGCTTCGGTCAAGAGCGCGAGCGTTCCTTCGGCGCCGACGAGCAAGTGCGCGATCGTTTCGAACGGGTCGTCGAACGCGATTAACGGCCGCAAATTCAAACCGGTAACGTTTTTGATTCGATATTTCCGCTCGATGCGCGCGGTCAACTCGGCGTCGGCGCGAACCTCCGCTTGAATCTCCGCCAACCGCTTCAAAAATTCCGGCTTTTTGCGGGCGAACTCGGCGCGACTCGCTTCGTCGCCGACGTCGAGAAGGGTTCCGTCGGCGAAAATTAACCGCGCGCTTTTCAAAACTTTGTCGCTGTTCGCGCGCGTCCCGCAATTCATTCCGGACGCGTTGTTCCCGACGATTCCGCCGACTCGCGCCGCGTTGACCGACGCCGGGTCCGGCGAGAATTTGCGCCCGTATTTCGCCAAAATTTGGTTGACGCGCCCCCCGAGGAGGCCCGGTTGAACCGCGATTTCGGCGCCGCCGGAGCGGATTTTGCACCCTTCCCAAAATTGGCCCAAGACCATCAGGACGGAACGCGTCGACGCTTGCCCGGAAAGGCTCGTCCCGGACGCTCGAAAGGTAACGGCGACGTCGGCCCGGTCGGCTTCGCGCAAAATCCGCGCCGCTTCCTCTTCGTTCTTGGGAAAAACGACAATTTGGGGGATTTGGCGATAAAATCCGGCGTCGGTTCCCCAAGCGAGCGTTCGGAGCGCGTCGGTAAAGAGACGCTCCGGCGGCAAAAATTCGGCGACCGCTCGATAAAACGCCGCGGTTTTCTCGTTGCGAAACTTCGTCGTTTGCCCGTTCGTTTTCGTTTTTCCCATATTCGCGTCCTTCCCATTTTCTCTATTTTCGCCAACTTGCCTAAATCGCCGCCGACGCGCCGTCTCGACCGCCGCTCGCCGGATTGCTCGCCCTTATATTAATAAAACGACAAGAAACGCGAAGTCGACGCGCCCCGTCAAAACGCGGAACGCGCCGTTCGTTCGTTAAAAACGCCGCTTCAAACGCTTCGCTATTTTGCGCGCCCCGCCCAATTTAACGCCGAGCGGAGCGTTTCGAGCGTCATTTCGTCGGGTTGCAGGCGACGATTCCCT
>JAFTUJ010000331.1 GCA_017466305.1 Thermoguttaceae bacterium | reverse complement strand
GCGTTTAAGACCGCGGTCGAGCGAATGGCGCAAACGACGCCGCGTTTGAAGAGCAATTTGCTGACGTGTTTTTTCGCTTGCGTCGCGGCGGACGGGCGCGTTATCGAAGAGGAAGCGGAGACGTTCGACGCGATTTCGCTTGCGCTTGGCGTTTCGGAGCCCGTGTGGCGACGCGTCGCCGACGCGTTGGCGGCGGGCGAAATGGCGGCGGTTGACGGCGAATAATCGTCGGCGCGAGGAAATTTTCCCGATTTTTCGGCGATTTTGGACGGATTGAGGCGTTTTTCGCTTGAAATTCGCGCGCCGAAAAGGAAAATAACGAGGGAACGCGGCGTTTCTTTTGGAGGCGTCGCGTCGTTTTTTTGACGTTTTTTTTATTTTTTTGAGGTCGTTTGACGTCGGGAGGAACGAAAATGGAGAGAAGAACTTTTTTGGCGTTGGGGCTTGCCGCTCCGCTTGCGTTTAAGTCGGGGTTGATTTCGCCGAAATGGGCGTTTTCCGCCGAAGATAACGCGATCGAAGTTTCGTTCGCCGCCGACCCGAGCGCGCCGAAAGTAACGATGTGGCAAACGCCGCGTCAAACCGGCTCGCAGATGATGGGATATATTTTCCGAACCGCGACCGGCGAAACGGTCGTCTTCGACGGCGGAATGCCGGGCGACGGCAAGTATTTGGCCGAACTTCTTAAAAAACATTGCGGCGGAAAAGTCGACGCTTGGTACCTGACGCACGCGCACGGCGACCACTTCGGCGCGCTCGGCGAAATTTTGGCGAAAACGCCGGACGCGCTCGAAATCAAAAAGCTCTACTTCAACTTCCCGAACCGCGATTGGCTCGACAAATACGAAGCGGGCGGGCGGAAGTGGCGCGACCCGTTTTTCGCCGCGGTCGAGAAGAGTTTTAAGGGCGAAATCGTCGCGCCGAAGCCGGGCGACGTTCAAAAGTTCGGCGACGCGCTGTCGATCGAAACGCTCAACGACTTCGACGAGTCGCTGACGACGAACGCGATCAACAACTCGACGATTATTTTCCGCTTGGACGTCGCCGGGAAGTCGCTCTTGATGTTGGGCGATTTGGGCGCCGAGGGGGGCGACCGCGTTCTGAAAACGGTTCCGAAAGAGAAAATCGACGCGGATTTCGTTCAGATGGCGCATCACGGGCAGCAGGGCGTTACGAAGGCGTTTTACGAAGTCGCGTCGCCGACCGTTTGCCTTTGGCCGACGCCCGATTGGCTTTGGGACAACAACGCCGGAGGTCGCGGCAAAAACACCGGCCCTTGGAAGACGCTCGAAACGCGCGCTTGGATGGACGAACTCGGAATCGACAAGCATTACGTTTCGAAGGACGGTTTAATCAAGACGACGTTCTAACGTCGGCGACGGCGGAGAACGGAGCGTCGGCGCAAAGGGGCGTCGCTCGACGTCGGAACGCTTTTTCGGAAGGAAAACGAAAGGGCGTTTCGGCGAACTCGGGCGGCGCCTAAAGGCGTTTCTTGCCCAAACGCGGTCGCGGAACGAAACGAACGGCGAGCGAACGAGCGGCGGCGGAACCGTCGCGGCGGCGCGGCGTTAATAGATTAATGGGCGCGTCGCGCAAGCGTCCCCGTTGAAAAGACCGGCGACGGCGGTATAATAAATAAGGGGAAAAACGAAAACGTTCGAGCGCGAACGACCGAACAAACGAAAGCGGAGGAAACCAAAATGATCGAACGACCGACGACCGACGGCGGCGCGGACGACCGTCGCGAAGAGCTTTGCGGACGACCGCTCGGCGGTTAACGAATCGAACGTCGCGTCGGCGGCGGCGCGACGTCCGACGTCTTTTTGGCGACGCAGCTTTCGCTCGGGCGTCCGGTCGCGCTGAAAATTTTGAAAGACGAGTTGGCGCGCGACGAAACGTATTTGAAGCGGTTCCTGCAGGAGGCGCGAGCGGCGGCGCGCTTGGAACATCCGAACATCGTTCGCGTTTACGAAGTCGGCGTCGCGACGCTCGGCGGCGGCTTGCAACGCGATTTCGACGTCGAAACGCTCGGCGGCGACGGCGGCGAAAGCGGCGCTTTGAACGGCGGCGCGAAAAAGAAAAAGCGGCGATTTTTCGGCGAACGTCGTCGGCGGCGACGCGGCGCGAAGGCGAAAACGTATCGCTTCATCGCGCAAGAATACGTCGACGGAATGAGTTTGCAACGGTTCTTGCGGCGCGGCGCCAAAGCGTCGATCGCGCAAACGTTTTCCGCGCTCGAACAGATCGCGGCGGCGCTCAAACGGGCGGCGGACGCGGGCGTCGTTCATCGCGACGTCAAACCGGAAAACGTTTTGCTCGACGCGAACGGAACGATTAAGGTCGTCGACTTCGGCTTGGCGCGGCTCGACGGGAACGTCGGCGCGACCTCCGCGACGCTGACGCGAACCGGGTTCGCGATGGGAACGCCGCTCTATATGAGCCCGGAACAGGCGCGCGGCGGAAAAATTGATTTCCGTTCCGATATCTATTCCCTTGGAATCGTCGCGTATCGAATGCTGACCGGCGTCGCGCCTTTTAACGGCGACGCGCCGTTGGCCGTTATTTTGAAGCATTTGAACGAGCGACCGCGGCCGATCGAGGAATTGCGCCCGGACGCGCCGCCGGCGTTGATCGCGTTGATCGGGCGAATGATCGAGAAGAAGCCGAGCGACCGACCGGAGTCGCCGGACGTTCTGCTCGACGCGTTGCGAACGGCGCGGCGCGAGTTCGAGCGAAGCGAAGCGGGCGCGTCGGGCGCGTCGGGCGCGTCGAGCGAGTCGACTCAAACGCCGTTCGAGTCGGCGACGCTCGAGTCGGCGACGCTCGACGGCGGCGGGCGCGAGAACGAGCGCGAACCGGAAAACGCCGTCGCGTCGACCGGTTTTTTCCGAACGGACGACGAGCGCGCCGCGTTCGAACGCGCGCTCGAAACGACGAATCTGTCGCAAGTTTGGCAAACGAACGGCGCGAAATTGCGGACGATGCGCGCCGAGGCGGCGAAGCGTTGGACGCGACGCGGCGTCGCGTTGGCGGGGGCGGCGTTCGTCGGAGCGTTCCTTTGCGGCGCGGCGGCGACGGCGGCGCGCAATCGTTGGATCGCGGCGCAATCGACGGAGCCGCCGTCGACGATTCGGCGTTTCGATTCGGTTGAAGAGCAATGGGTTTTTGCGCTGCATACCGGAACGGTCGACGCTTGGCGGAGCGTCGGCGTGTATTTCCCGAACGACGCTTATTGGGCGAGTCGGGCGGAGCGGCAATTGGCGTTGGCGTATCTCGACGAGGACGCCGTCGCGGAGGCGAAGGCGATTTTCGAGCGAATCGCGGCGAATCCGGGCGCCGGGCGCGACGCGGATCCGTTCGGGTTGGCCGGGCTCGCTTGGTGCGCCGCGCTCGACGGCGATATGAACGCGGCGGTCGCGACGATTTCGGAACTGCGAACGGCGAACGCGAACGGATACGACCGTTTGACGGAGTTTGCGTTGGCGAAAACGGAAGAGATTGTTCGCAGACAAACGGAAGTCGCCGGGCCGCGCGAGTTAGGCGGCGGTCGCGGCGGCGCGGGGAACGAACGGCGTTCGGAAAACGCGGGCGGCCCGAACGGCAAGCAAGGGAACGTCGGTCAACCGGGTCCTGTTTGGAACGCCACGAGCGGGAAAGCGGGAGAAGTCTATCGACCGGGTCCGGGTTGGCCCGATTCGAGCGGGAAACCGGGAGGCGTCGGTCAACCGGGTCCGGGTTTTGGCGGTTCGGACGGAAAACAAGGGCGCGTCGGTCAACCGGGGCCGGGTTGGCCCGATTCGAACGGGAAAGCGGGAGAAGTCGGTCAACCGGGGCCGGGTTGGCCCGATTCGAACGGGAAACCGGGAGGCGTCGGTC
>JAFTUJ010000330.1 GCA_017466305.1 Thermoguttaceae bacterium | reverse complement strand
CGCGGTCGGAAAAGACGTATATTCCGATATAACGTCGGTTACCTTTGGCGACGGCGGTTCGTTTTGGGCGAGCGGCGAAGCCTCCGAACCGCTTGACGGCTGGCAAACGATTCCGGTCGACCCGCGACTTGTCGCCGCGCGCGCCGCCGGACTTTCGACTGGTTTTGTCTTTTTTGACGACGTTGGAACCGAGTTGGCGCGTCGCGGCGCCGACGGCGAAGAGGTGGAAATTCGCCTCTTTCCAAACCGCTTTTTCTATTCGCGCGATCAGAATACCGCGTCGACGCCGTATTTGGAAGTTGTTGTTGAGGAAGAAGTTAACGACGGCGAGAAGACGCGAGAACGTCTCGGCGCGCCCGCCGCTCTTGCCGCTCGAACGGACGGTTTGCCTTGGGGGGAAGTCGAGATTTCTTGGGCGGCTCCTAAAATGACAAAGCGTCAACTTATCGGTTTTGAAGCTCGAATCGACGGCGTCGACGTTCCGCAATCGCTAATTCCGGCGCCGAAAATTAACGGTTACTCGACGTCGCCTGAACGCTTTGTCGCGCGATTAAGTAATTTAGGCTTGAAACCGGGGAAAACGAAAAAATTCGAATTAGTCGCCGTCGACGAATTAGGCGAACGGAGCGCGCCGGCAACGTTGCGGTTCGACGTTTCGAACGATAAACCGTCGTCTTGGAACGACTTAGTCGCGGTAAAAACGAGCGGCGACAAGTCAAAATCGGCCCAAAACGACGTTTTGTCGTTAAAGAAAAAAATGCCGCCGCGTCCTGTTTTAGGCGATTCGCAAGTGTCGGTTTTAAACGAATTCGATAAAACGACCGAATCGGGCGAACTGATACCGAAACTTCCGGAAAATTACAAGACGTCCAACGCGATTTGGAACGCTCGCGAACGGCGAATCGACTTAGCCGCGGCGCGCGGCGAGTTCGTTGGTTTCCAGCTGCTTTTTGAAGGCTCGGAGCGAAAAGTTCGCGCGGAACTTCGTTGGACTAAAAGCGCAACCAAAGGTAAAACAACAAGTTCCGTTAAGAATTCGACGCCGGAAGCGAAGTTTTATCGACTTGCGCGAGTCGAGACGGCGCGCGGTAAAATCGTCGACCCGGCGATTCCGCTTGAAACGTTGGAAGCGACCGTAAACGCTGGTTGCGACGCGGTTTATTGCGAAATTTACATTCCGAAAGACGTCGCGCCGGGCGAACGACGCGGGACGTTGCGGCTGACGTCGAACGGAGAAAAACTCGATTTGAATATTAATTTAACCGTTTGGAACTTTAATATTCCCAACGTGTTAAGTTTCCTGCCGGAGATGAACTGCTATTCGCTTCCGGCGAACGAACTCGAATATTACAGAATGGCGCAACTTCACCGAACCTATATTAACCGCGTTCCTTATTCGCATCGCGGGACGGTTGGGGACGGGTTGGCGCCGAAGTACGACGCTGCGACGCGTTCCTTCGATTGGCGCGATTGGGATCGACGGTTCGGCCCGTTGTTCGACGGGAGCGCGTTCGCCGATTCGCCGCGCGGCGCGACGCCGATCGAAGCGTTCTATCTTCCGTTTTTTGAGAACTTTCCGGCGAATATTTTCGAAGAATACGACGAGACTGTTCGTCCCGTCGAGGCCGCTTTTACGGACGATTACAAGACGTCGCTGCGCGCCGCGTTGACCGACGCCGCCGAGCATTTTTCCGAATCGGGTTGGCACGACTCGCGCTTTCTTTTCTATTTGAACAACAAAATGGATTACAAGCGCAACGGTTGGTCGCGCGCCAGTTCGCCTTGGCTGCTCGACGAACCCGCGAGTTTTCAAGACTTTACGGCGTTGCGTTTCTTTGCGTCGCAACTTCGCCAAGCGTTGGACGACGCGAAACTTGCGACGAAAGGTAACAACGCGCGAGAAATGCAAAACGTTTCGCCTAAAACGCGGCCGATTCTTTTCCGCGCCGATATTTCGCGTCCGCAATGGAGTCGCGATTCGCTTGACAGGTTACTCGACGTCAACGTCGTCGGCGGAGACGTTTTTCGACGTTACAATCGTCGCGTTTTGGAGCGGCGCGACCGGTTTGGCGAACTCGTTTATGCGTATGGAACGACCGCCGCGCCGGAGCTAAACGGTTGGCAGCCGGTCGCTTGGGCGCTTGACGCTTGGTCGCTCGGCGCCGACGGAATCGTGCCTTGGCAAACGATCGGGAACGACGAATCTTGGAAGAAAGGCGACGAGTTGTCGTTGTTTTACCCGGCGACGAAAGAAAGCGGCGGGAAAGTCGTCGCGTCGATCCGGCTTAAAGCGTACCGACGCGGGCAGCAGGACGTCGAGTATTTAACGGCGCTGTGTAACGCGACCGGTCGCCCGCGATGGGACGTCGCACAGGCGTTGCGCAAGCGTTTGACGTTGGAGGCGCGTTCGACGTTTCGTAACGCGGAGGACGCCGGGACGCAAGATTATCCCGATTTTTCGCCGGACGAATGGGAGCGTTTGCGGCGCGAAATCGGCGCGTTCCTCTCGGAAACCGCGTCGTCTAAAGAGTAAGAGCGTTGCAGGGCTGCAAGACGTCGCAAAGAAAAAACGAGCCGAAACGCGGAAAGTTTCGGCTCGTTGCAAGTCTTTTAAAAGGCCGGCGCGCTTAAAGTCCGTTTGGATTAACGGATTTCTATCGTCGCTTGGCCGGTCGTCGGGACGACGAAGAAGAGCGTTTGCGACTTGGCGTCCCAACGCCAATCTTTGAGCGGCGCGCCGTCGACGGAAACGCTCGTCGGCGCCGCGTCCAACTTCAAAAGCGAAATCGCGTCGACGCCGGAAGTTGCTGACGTTTCTAATGTTATAACGCCGTTCTCGTTCTTTAACGATTCGACGCGACAACTTGACGCAAGAACGGCGGGCGTCGGCGCGGTTACTTGGTCGAGATCGAGGAGCCAAGCGCGTTCGCCCGGCGCAACCTCAACGCCGTCAAGCGGTTGCAGCTTCGGGTCGAAGAGGTTGACGAAGCGGCCCGCGAGTTTCAGCGGTTCGTCGGAAAGCGATTCGGTCAACGTCGCCGCTAAAACGTAAGGGCCGCGGCGCTTCAAGAAGTAGTTGCGCTCGACGTATTGACCACCGGTCGCCGCAACCGCTTCCGCGACAAGACTTCGGTAAGCGTCGGCATTCTTTTGCGAACGGTTGTAATAAGCCGGACGAACGCGGTCGACGTAAACCCAACCTTTGCCGAATCGATACTTGCCGCTTTCCGGACGTTTGTCTAAACCGAGCGATTCGAGGAGGTGTTCGCCGGGGCTCGCGTAGGAAAGGGCGCCGGTGTTCCACCAGTCTTTCGCCGCGTGGTAGGCGTCCGTTTCCGCGCCGACGTAAATTAAGACGCCGCCGCGGTTTACCCAATTGGCGAGAACGGCGTGCAGGCCCGGGCTCGACGGCTTTTGGTATTCGTAACTCAGCGATAACACCTTGTATTTATCGAGATAGCCGGGATAGCGGAGCGCGTGATCGAGAACCGGGACGCCGACCGGAATTCCTCGTTTGATTAGCGGCGTCGCGAGACCGAAGAAGTCGCCAAACGTTGCGATTTCAAGCTTTGAGGGGCGCGTCGGGTCGGAAGCGTCCGGAGCGGCGCATTCGCGAACGGTCGGTTCGGCACGTTGGAACATCGCGGAGTCGGCCAAAAGAACGCCGACGCCTTCGGTCGCGCCGTCGTAAGCGGCGTCGGCTTGCGCCATGTCGCGAAGTTGTTGGAACGTAAGGGTTAACGTCGACGCGTAATCTTTCGGAATCGTCGTCGCGTCGGGGGAGCCGGCGGGGAAAGAGCCGAGGAAAACGCGACTCGGCCAAGGCGCGACTTCGTAATAATGCGTTTCCGACTGCATCAACGACGCGACTAACGTACTGAGATAATTGGTTTTATAATCGTTCCAGTCGTAACGCGGATTGTCTTCGACCGGGTCGTTCAGGTAATAGACGCGCTTGCCGGTTCCGCGAACCATCTCTTGCGTAACGTTGTATTCGAGGAACGCCGACTCGAACGTGCGCTCCGCTTGGACGCCGTTGTAAATGTTGGAATGACGGGAGGTTCCGGTCCAAACTTGCGCGATAATTCCGTCGATTCCGGGAAGGTCGAGAAGCGCCGATTCCGGGCTGACCATCCGGATTTGCGAGTAACTTAAGAGGCTGTGCGTCGCGATGTAAACTTTTAGCGGTCGATTGTAAGTCCTTAGCGAGTATTCTTTTAGCGACGTGCAAACGCGGTCGAGCAGGCGGCGGTAAAGATATTGCATCATCTTCGCCGAGCGGTACTGGGCGTCGCACGACGAATCGGGACGAATCCACGACTCGTTGTAATACATCCGCCATTCTCGCTTAAAGGAGTCGCTAAAGCCCGCGAACGCCCAGAGTTCCGGTTCTTCGAGGAAGAGCGTTTCGACGCCGGCGTCGACGACTTTTTTAAGGCGGCTTTCGAGATAATCGCAGAACGCGACGCTCGGAACGAGGTACGGAGTCGCGGGATCGTGCATAATGCGTTCGCCGTCGGCTCGGACTTGCGCGTCGTCCCAATGCGTTGCGCCGTCGAACTTTCCGTCGAGGTAATCGTTG
This sequence comes from Thermoguttaceae bacterium, assembly GCA_017466305.1. GTDB lineage: Bacteria > Planctomycetota > Planctomycetia > Pirellulales > Thermoguttaceae > RUG369. The sequence goes on along the minus strand of JAFTUJ010000330.1, from coordinate 164 downwards.
TAACTTCCCCAAGCGACGCCGGTCATTACGGCGACTTTCGAACCGCTTTCGGCGCGCCATTTTTCGAGCGACGCGATCGCTTCGTCGGAAACGCCGTAAACCATGACGGCGGCGGTTGTTATGTCGAAGCGCGCGTCGTAGCCGCCGGCTTGCTGGTACGTCGT
>JAFTUJ010000329.1 GCA_017466305.1 Thermoguttaceae bacterium | reverse complement strand
CGCGCTCATCCCGGCCCAAATCATTTTCGGACGTTCGCGGAGGGCGATTTCGCGCACTTCGTCCATATCGAGACGGCCGGTTTCTTGGTTCGGGCGGTACGCGACTTGTTGGAAGTCCATCCCGGAGAAGCTGACTTTCCAGCCGTGCGTCAGGTGGCCGCCGTCCGAAACCGGAACGCCCATCACCTTGTCGCCCGGTTGCAAAAGGGCGCGATAAACGGCGCTGTTCGCCGGGGAACCGGAGTACGGCTGAACGTTGGCGTGTTCGCAACCGAACAATTCTTTAGCGCGGGCGATCGCGAGATTTTCGAGATCGTCGACGACTTCGTTCCCTTCGTAATAACGAGCGCCCGGGTAGCCTTCGCAATATTTGTTCGTGAAAATCGAACCGCAGGCTTCCATCACCGGCGTCGAGGCGTAACTTTCCGACGCGATCATTTTCAGCGTCGTGTCTTCCATCTCGATTTGCCGTTGAATCAAGTCGTAAATTTCCGGGTCTTCCGCCTTCAAATAGGGATAACGTTCGACGCTCATTGTTCGCTTCTTTCCATTCGCGTTACGTAAATTTACTCTCGAAACGCCGCCTAGAAACGCATCGATTATTCAATTAATCGAAACGGTTTCAAAACGCGGCGCGCTCGACGAACGCGTTTCGGTCTTTCACTTCGAAAGTCGACGCGTTCTCAATGTTAATTTTACCTTATCGCCGATTTTTTTCGAGGGGGGCGCCCGCTTCGACGCGCCATTTTAACGTTTTTCCTTCAAAATTTCTTCCTCGACGCTCGACGTTCGCTCATCTCGCCCCCTTTGCGGTCCCGACGCCTCGCTCGACGGGGGGCTGTTTGCATTAATATTCGAAATAATCGTCAAAATCGGTCGCCGAAACGTCGATCAGTTTCGCGTCGCGCCAACGTCCGCCGATTCCCCGAACCGACGCCGCCGCAACCGCCTCGCCCATCTCGCTTATTTCGCCCGTCTCACCCGTTTTACCTATTTCGCCCAAACCGTCTATTAAGCGCGTTCCGTTCGGTCCGCGCGTTTTCGCCGTCGTCTCGTTTTCCGTCAAACGGCTCCCGTCGAACGCCGCGACGGAAACGACGTAAATTTGCGCGTTTGCCAAAACTCGCGGGTCAAACGACGCGACAAGTTCGGCCAACCGGTCGCGACGCGGCGTTTCGACGGTCGCCAAACGAGTCAACGCTCGTCGAAACGCTCCGCTTCCCGAGTCGACGCGCCCGTTCAAAGCGCCTATATCGCCCATTTCCTCCAAACCAACTTGCGCGTTCCTCTTATTGAAGGCGATCGAGTCGTCGCCGTTGACCGCAAGGAGGAATTTCGCGTCGTTCGAGCGCGTCCAGCGGTCGATTAAAGTCGCGGCGAAGGAAACGGCTTTTTCAACGAGCGCCGAACGCCGGGCTCGCTCTTGCGCGTCAAGCTCGACCGCCCTTTTCGTTTTTTGCCTATTTTCTTTCTCCCTCGTATCTTCCCTAATTACCGCGACCGTTCCTTTCCCCCCGTCTCCCTTAAATTCTTCGTTCCAACCGCGCCCAAGGTCGAGATCGGGTTCCGAAGCGTTCCCTTCGTCGAAAAAGAGATCAAGAATCAAAATATTAACGGAATTTTCTCGCTTCTCGAAGTCGCGGGCTTGCAATTTATCGCGTTTCGCCGTCGCGCGCCAATGAATCGCTCTTTTCGAATCGTCGGGGCGCCAATCGCGAACGTTCAACGTCTCCCCCGCGATTCGCGAAGTTCGAGCGGTCGCAACGCTCGTTTCCCGTCGAGCGACGCCGATCGCCGCGTTCCAACGGTCGGCCAAAACGCCGATTTTCGGGAAGACGAGAATTTCGTCCGGCGCGTCGAACCGCTCCGAACTCCGGAAAAAGCCGAAAGGAAATCGGGTCGACGCCGTCAAAGTCGCGAGTCGACGAACGCCGCGCCGCGCGACGACGCCGCAATAACGTTCGCGCCGACGTTCGCCCCCCTTTACTTGCGGAAAATAAGCGGTCGGGCGAGTCGTCGCGGCGACGTTCGGACGCGTTTCTTCCTGCCCAAACTCCCCTAAACCCGCATTTTTCTCATTCTTCCCTTTCGCTTTTCCTCCCTTGCCTTTCCTCCTCGCTTTTTTCGCTTCCTTTTTCTCCGTTCTTCCTTCCTTGCTTATTTTTCCCGCTTTAACAGCCGTTTCCCCATCTTGCGGCGGCGCCCAACGTTCGCGCTCGCGGTCGCCTTCTTGGCGCGTCCACTCGTCTTCGACGACGATTCCCCAAGCGGACGAGCGGCGTCGAGTCGCGTCGATTTCGATCTCGACGTCAAACGGTTGACCGGCAAAAATCGCGTCGGGCAGTCTGCGAACGACGCGCAATCGCCGCAACGAACGCCGCCCTTGCCAATAATCGAGAACGGCGAAACCGGCGAAAAAGGAACCGAGCGCCATCAAGAGGTTGACTTCGCGAATCGTCGCGCCCAAAAAATGGAACGCGGCGACGCTCAACGCGCCCAAACCGTCTTGAAAGAGAACCGTTCGACGACGCGTCGCCCCGCCGCGTTCTTTGCGCTTCTTGCGTTCTTTTCCCATTTTCTCCATCCGTCCCGTTTCCCTTACTCGCTCCCGACGCTCTATTTCCCTCAATCGCTCGCCGTCGTCTTTTACCAACGCCCGCAAACAGCTTATTTTAACACAAGAACCGAAACGACAACCTTTCGTCGGCTTTTAAGATTTAACGAATGTCGCCGCCTCCCCGACGGCGCGCGACGCCGCCAATTCCCCCTTCCAAGCGCGCCAAGAACCGCTCAATCTTCTCCATTCTCTCCATTTTAACGTCAGCGCCCAACGACGCGGCCCTTACGTTCGCTCCAATCGTCGTTTTTTATCGAGTCCAACGTTCAAAACCGCGTCAACCGCCCGCTTTCAAAATCGTTTCGAGCGCGGAAGCCAACTTATCGGCGGCGACGAGAGCGCGCTCCTTCTCTTTATAAACGTCGAGCGCGGCGCTCGGGCGCTTCGAAACTGCTCCCAAAAACGCGCCGAGAAGTCGAGCGGCGCTT
>JAFTUJ010000037.1 GCA_017466305.1 Thermoguttaceae bacterium | reverse complement strand
TTGCGCCGCGCAAACGACGCTCGAACGCGAAATCACGCTCGGCTTGCGACTCGTCGAAGCGGCGAACCGTTCCCGCGCCGCCGAAGGTTTGCGTCCGCTCCAACTCGACGAGCGGTTCGCCGACGGGGCCCGCGCGCACTCGCGACTGATGGCGGCTTGGCGCTCCTGCTTCCATCAGTACCCGCCGACGCCGGAGATTTGCGCCGCTTGGCAAACGTCGCCGGAGGCCGCCGTTCGCGCTTGGGAGTTTTCCGGCGATCACAAGACGATTATGCACGGCGCCCGTTATACGAAGGTCGCGCCCGGCGTCGCGTTCGACGCGGAAGGTCGGCTTTACTGGACGCTTCGGATTTAGTAAGGAGCCGGGCCGATGGCTTATATCGACTACGACTTTTACGCCCGCGCTTATCGGCTCGAAGGGCGCGCGCTGAAGGAAGGCGAAGTTAGGCGGCTCCTTTGGGACGCGGAGACGTTCACGAAGGGCGAGTTGCTCGCGACGTTCGAAAAGTTCGGGATTCCTTGCGTCGCCTCGACGCCGAAGCGGCTCCTTTGGGAGTTTCTCGGCGAAGCGTTGCGGATCGCGCCGACCTTCGGAGCCGACGGCAAGATTCTCGCGCCGCGCGTTGCCTACCGTTGCGCCGACAAGACGTTTTACGTTTCGCGGATTCCGCTCGTTCGGCTCGACTTGAAGGAATTGAACGCGAAGCGCAAGCGAAAGCGCGAAACGTCCGACGCGTCCGGACGCGTCGCCGAACGACCGCGGGGCGACCAATCGACCGTATGCGATTTGACTTTCGTGCGACGTAAAAGCTTAAAGGATAAACAACAATGACTTTCGGAAAAATCTTACCTTATTTGCTTAAAGGCGAACGCGTTTGGTTGCGCGGAATGCCGCCGTTTAACACCTGTAGCGAGGTTTGCGAGTTTATCCGGTTGACCGCGTCCGGCGACGCTTTAGAGCTGGTCTCCGAAATAAAATTCAAGGAGAAACCGGTGGAGTATCCTCGTCCGTTGCCTTGGTCGCGCAACCTGTTCGAGCGCGACGATTGGGAGCTTGTCGACGCGAAGGAAAAAGAAAAATGACGTTCGGACAAATCTTGCCTCGTTTGCTCAAGGGCGAACGCGCTAAAATGTGGGAACACTTGCGTTACGACCCGTTTTCGTCGCGCGAATACTTGCGACTCGACAACTATGTCAAGGCGGAAGTCGAACACGTCGTCGAGTACGATAACAAAGGCGGGCGCCCGTCCCAAATCGTCAGGCGTTACCCGTTGACGCGCGGCGCTTTAAAACGCGGCGACTGGGAGATTCTTGACGCGAAGGGAGCGAAACGGTGAATTTTTGTGAAGCAGCGAAGGCGTTCGCCGGATTCTCTTCGACACGAAGGAAGATTGACAATGACTTATTCGAACAACAATATCGACGATTACGATAAGCTCGTCGAGCAACTTTGGACATTAAATCGCGCGGAAGTCGTCGTTTGGTTTTACTGCGACGACCTCGTTCGAAGACTCGCCAAACTTCGCGCGCACATCGTCGATCGAATCTTAGAGCGGTATGAAACGACCGAGGACGAAATCGAGTATGACGTCGACCATTTCGGCTTTGAGGACGTCGTAACGCCGCCGGTTCGATCGTCGTTCCAATCGTTTCCGTTCGCAAGTCCGGGCGCCGTTCCGGGCCCGCGCTTCCGCGCGAACTCGGTTTCGGTTCCCGTTGGTCGCGACGGTTCCGCCCAACATAGGAAGAAGGCGGCGAACGATGAAAACGACGCGTAAAAAGCCCGGCCCGCGTCCGCGACGATTGCGCCGACTCCGTCTTAACCGCGACCCAAACTTGGAACAACGCGTTTTCGGTTCCGGTTGGGGGCGCGTCGTTCGCGCCTACCGAATCGAAGGCCGGGCGTTGACCGGGTTCGAAGCGGCGAAAATTGGCGCGGCGGCGGCCGTTTACGGGAAAGACGAAATCGTCGCGCTCGCTTGGCGCTTCGGCTTGCGTTTGACGGCGGCGGCTCCGAAAGAGGAAATCTTGCGAACGCTTTACGACGCGCTCTTAATCGAACCGGCGTTCGACGCGACCGGTCGGCTCGTCGCGCCGCGCTTCGTTTACCGTCCCGCCGAACGAAGATTTTTTAGAAAGGATAACGACAATGAAATTTAGCGACGCAATGAAAGCGCTTGAAGAGGGCGAAACGGTCGAGCGCGTCGGAAAACCTTACCGTTACGCGCTTCGCGACGGCAAACTCGAACGTTGGGTTCGCGGAACGCCTTACGGCGCGGCGCCCGTTATTCCCGGTTCCGACGTCGTCGGAGATTGGGAGATTGTCGCCGACGGCGACGCGACGAAGAAAGGAGAAAGCAAATGACGACGACCGACAAAATCGCGCCGATCGAAACGACGACGTTCGACGCCGCGCTCCGACATATGAAGAACGGCGGGTTCGCGCTCGCTCGGCTGTATCAAAACGACGCGCTTAGCCTTTGCTATTTCGACCGCGAACGAAAGACGGTTCAACGGCTCGCGTTTTGGAAGTCGACGAAGTTCGCGGAGGAAATTTTCGCGCCTTACGCGAACGTCGTCGCCGCGACTTGGGTTCTTCTTCGCCCCGACGCGTTCGTCCGGAATCCGGAGGAAGCCGCGACGGACGAAGCGACTCGCGCGACGTTCGAGAAATACGTCGCTCCGGCTCTTTCGGCCGCGAAACCGAACGCCGCCGACGTTCTCTTGCCGCCGGGAACGACCCGCGTTTCCTTTTTCGCCGACGGTTCGACCCGCGTCGCGACGGCGGACGGAGCGGTTCGCGCCTTCGCGGCGGAGTCGGCGGAAGCGATCGAAACCGCGCTCGCCGAAGAACTCGAATCGATTTTAGGCGCGGCGCCGCAAACCGGCGCGACGCGACCGACCGAACCGGAACCGACGAACGGCGACGACGTCGCGGGGAGCGCCGGTTATGTCCGCTGAATCGCAAGAACGAATTTTGAAGTTCGCTTCCGAGGCGCCGGAAGCGGCGAACAAAGCGGGCGCGTCGGAAGAACGCGCGGACGTCGACGCGTTCGACGTCGCGGCGCAACGTCTCGTCGACGAACTCGAAACGTTTCGGCGCTTGCTCGACGAAGCGCAAACGGACGTATTCGACGCCGAAGTCCGGCTTGCGAAGGTCGAAAAGGAACTCGCCGCCGAACGCGCCGCGAACGCCGAGATTTCGCGGGCGCTCGAAGTCGCGCGGCGCAACGCCGACGTCGCCGACAAGCGTTTCGTCGAAGTCGGCGACCGGCTCCGGACGGTCGAGGCGGATTTGGTCGCGGCGACCAAGAA
>JAFTUJ010000328.1 GCA_017466305.1 Thermoguttaceae bacterium | reverse complement strand
GGCGGTCGACGCGATCGAGCGCCGCCGGGTCGCGGTCGGTCGAAATCGTCAAACCGTTCGGCGCGACGCGACGAGCGATCGCGATCGAATGTCCCCCGCCGCCGAGCGTTCCGTCGACGATAATCTTTCCCGGCGCCAAATTCAGCGCGTCGAGACATTCGTCGAAAAGCACCGGAATATGAACGGTCGTTTGCGCTTCGTTATCCATTTTTGTTCCAACAATCTTTTCTTTTTTTTAGTTTTTCGCCGCCCAACGCCGCCGAAGCTCCGCGTCCAACGGTCGACGAACGCCCAACGCCGCCGAAGCTCCGCGTCCAACGGTCGACGAACGCCCAACGCCGCTAAGATCGAACGCCCTCCGCCTAATAACGCCGACGACGCGACGCGAAGGCCGACGCTTAATTATATCGAAACGCCGCCCAACGCCAACGCCCCTCGAACGCCGACGACGGAACGCGCCGTCTTCTTTGTTTATCGACGCCGCGCTTGCGCCCCTTGCAAAATGCAAACGCCGCCCCAGATAACGCGAATTTTCCGTTTTTACCGCCTCTTCATTTTACCCAAAGCGCCCTAATTAACGCTAAACCGCCCGAACGGCGCGTCGTCGGAATCTTTTTTTCGCTTAATTAAGAACGCGGCGCGAAAAAAAATTGGGAAAAAAACGGCGAAAACGTCCAAAAAAATCGCTTTTTTCCTCCCGCTTAGGCCGCGTCGACGCGAAAAAGCGTTTTCAAAAAAGCGACGATTTCCGTTTGAAAAATCGAACAAAAGGCGCCGACGGAAAGCCCGAGAACCGCCAACGTCAAGAGCGCGGCGGTATTAAACCCGACCGCGAACAAATTCAACTGCGGAAGAAGCCGCCCCAAAAAACCGACCGCCAAATAAGTCGCCGACGTCGCCAACAAAACCGGCGCGGCCAACTTAATCGCCAACCCGAAACTCAGCGTTAAAATTTGCGCAAAATCCCCAATCAACTCGGACGCGGAAGCCGCGGCGCCCGGCTCGACGCGCGCAAAACTCGTTAACATCCCTTCGATAAAGAGCTCGAAACCGCCCGCGGTCGCGAAAACGACGAGCGCCAACCAAAACAAAAACCGCGAAATCGGCGCGACTTCCTCGCCGGTCGTCGGGTCGAAGGTTCCGGCGATCGAAATTCCGCCGACCCGCGCGATCGTCTCGCCGGCAAGCCAAACGCCGCTAAAAAGGCAGTTAAGCGCCAACCCTAACGCGACGCCGAACAACGTTTCGACCGCGAGCGCGAGCCCGAAACGCAACGCGCCGGCGGTTGCCCAACCGTTCGGCTCGGAAACCGCCCTTTCAAACGCCGCCCCGACGACCGTCGGAAAAACCAACGCCGCCAACGTCAACGCGACCGCCGCCCGAATCGAACGCGAAACCTCGACGCCGCCGATTATCGGAGCGAAAAACGTCGTTCCGAAACAGCGCGCGAAAATCAACGCGAAAATTCCCCAAGACGTCGGCGACGTCCAAAGCGTCGGCGCGTTCATTCGTCCTTTCGCCCTCCGTTCGGTTTGGTTTGCGTCAACTCTTCCGTTTATTCCGGTTTTCCGGCCCTTGCGTTCGGTTCCGCCCTTGCGCTCGGTTCCGCCTTTGCGCTCGGTTCCGCCTTTGCGCTCGGTTCCGCCCTTGCGCCAGGTTCCGCCCTTGCGCCCGTTCCGCGACGTTTACTTGACGGTCGGGCGTTCGAGCCGCGCCGACGTTTCCAACAGTCGGGCGCCGCGCAAAAACTTAAAGTTCGCTTCCCGCGAAACGTCGGCGATCGCGATCAAACGCGCGAGATGCACTTCGTCCTCGATCGCTTCGCCGTCAAACTCGACGACGACGTCGCCGCGACGCAAACCGGCGCGTTCGGCGGGCGAATTCGCGTTGACGCCGACGATTTTCGAACCGCTTTTAATCGGCCAATCGGCGCCTTGGAAATCGGCGCGCGTCGCCGATTCAAGCTCGACGCCCATATGCGAACGGCTCCAACCGCCGCCGTCGATCGTCGATTTCAACACGTTCAGCGCCAAATTGATCGGAATCGCGAACGCGACGCCCTCGCTCTTGCCGGTCGTCGTCGCGATCGCCGCGACGACGCCGACGACTTCGCCGCGAGCGTTGTACAACGGCCCGCCGCTGTTGCCGGGATTAATCGACGCGTCGATCTGAATGAATTCCAGCAACGATTTATCGCCTTCGTTAGTAAAATCGTTTTTCCGTCGCTGAAGCGAACTAACGTGCCCGTATGTAACGGTGTCGCGCAAACCAAACGGATTCCCGACCGTTCCGACAAAGTTCGAAACGCGCAACTCGTCGCTATTTCCGAAGAAACAGAGCGCGACGGAGCCGTCCGTCGGCAGTTTCGCCGGATCGAGTTCCAGCGCCGCCAAATCAAAATCGGCGCAAGTCATAATTTTTGTCGGATGAATCGCCGTCCCGTCCGGCAAAAAGATTTTAACGTTTTTATTCAAAGTCGCGTCCTTCACGACGTGCATATTCGTCGCAAGGTAGATTTTGTCGTTATATTGGAACAAAAATCCGCAACCGGTTTCGACCGAATTTTTTGTCGTTTTCGTTTTCGCTCGCTTCACCGTTTCAATCGACAAAACCGATCGTTGAACGCGTTCGCCGATTCGTTGAAATTCGGCGTCGATTTGTTCGAGGAGCGACGTCGGTTCCTCGACGCGTTGTTCGAAGCTGACGGACGCGATCGCGGCGACGCGTTCTTCGCTCGGATACGGAATCAGCGGTTCGCTCGGCGCGAATTCTTGCGCCAACGCCGTTCCGGTCGCCCGTCCGCGAGGTTCGCTATACGCCGCCGCGACGAGCGGGTCGCGCGCCGCCGTCAAATTTTGCGTCGGTTGCGCGAATTGCAACGGTTGAACGCCTTGCGCCGCCGTCAAATTTTGCGTCGGTTGCGCGAATTGCGACGGTTGAACGCCTTGCGCCGCCGTCAAATTTTGCGTCGATTGCGCGAATTGCGACGGTTGAACGCCTTGCGCCGCCGTCAAATTTTGCGTCGCTTGCGCGAATTGCGTC
>JAFTUJ010000036.1 GCA_017466305.1 Thermoguttaceae bacterium | reverse complement strand
GCTCGCCGGATCCGCGCCCGCCGTATTGTCGACGTTGATCGTGTTATAAAACGCGACGTTTCCGCCGTGCGCGTAGACGCCGCCGCCAAAACGCGCGATGTGATTCCCGACGATCGCGCAGTTGACAAAGGTCGTCGGGCTCGGCGTATGAACCGCGACGCCGCCGCCGTTGCCGGTCGCGCCGTTGAGCGCGATCAACGTGTTCGCGAAATACGTCGTTTGCGCCGCCGCGCCGACGTAAACGCCGCCGCCGTTCGCGCTTTTACCGGAACTCGTTCCGTTGTCGAAGATAACGCATCCGGCAAAGTACGCCGTCGCGTTCGCGTAAACGCCGCCGCCAAGAAACGCGGAGTTGTACGCGACCGTTACATTCGTTAACGTCGTCGTTCCTTCGAGCGAAAGCGCGCCGCCGTGAAGGGTCGAGTTGCGAACGAAACTTGAATCGACGATCGCCGTCGTCGCCGCCGCGCCTTGCGTGAAAATCGCGCCGCCGGAGGAACGCGCCGAGTTGCCCGTAAAGGTCGACCCGACGATCGTCGTCGTTCCGCCGACGTAAACCGCGCCCGCGTCGAACGCGCTGTTGGCGGAAAAACTCGAATCAACGATCGTCGCGGTAGCGCCGACGGCGACGTAAACGCCTCCGCCTCCGTAAGTTGTCGCGTCTCGCGTCGCCGCGTTTTCGACCGCGACGCATTGCCGCATCGTCAACGCGGCGCCCCGGGCGACGTAAACGCCGCCGCCCGCCTCCGCGACGCCGTTGCGAAGCGTTAATCCGACGAGCGTTGCGCTTCCGTTAATCGAGAAAACGCGGGACTTGCCGTCGGCGTCGATCGCGATTCCGGGCGTTTGCGTCGCGGCGTCGTAAAGCGACGTTGCGTCGACGGTTAAGCCGGCTTGCGAAATTTCGAGTTGCGCTCCGGAAAGCTTAATCGTCGCGCCTTTAAGCGACGCCGCGAACGTAATCGCATCGCCAAGCGTCGCGTTCGACGCCGCGTAACGAATCGCTTCGCGGAGGCTGATTTTACCGTCGTAAGCGTCGACGACGTCGAGCGTTGTCGTAACGGTCAGCGACGCCGTTTCGACGACGCCGTATTCGTAAGCGCCGAGGTCGACCGTTCCGTTAAAGCGCGGTTTTCCGGTCGCGTCGAGCGTCAATTTTTGTCCGTTGGCGTCGACGGCGTAAGCGTCGTTCCCCTTGTTAATCGCCTGCGAACCGTCCGCGAGCGTATAATCGCCGTTCGCCGCGTCCTTAAAGAGCGGCAGCGTTTCGTCGTAAACGTAATTCACGACGCCGTCGGCGCTTGCGTTGCTCCAAGCGGAGTAGCTCGAAAGCGCGTTGCAAGCGTTTATCGTCGTCCCGGAACCCGTTCTATTAATATCCGCTCCGGAACTCGACGCCGTATTAAGCACGACGATCGTATTACGAAGCGTCATTTTGCCGGGCGCAAGCGCCGGCGCCAACAAGCTAGTTACCCCCTCAATGTGAACGCCGCCGCCGGAAGTCGCCGTATTCGCGCTAATCGAACAGTTCGTAAACGACGCGCTCTCCGTCCAAGAGAGACTTACTCCGCCGCCCTTGTTCGCCGCCGCATTTCCTTTAATCAAACAATTAACAAACACGCAACTTTTTTGCGTGTCGGCCATCTTCACTCCGCCGCCGCTTTTCTTCGCGACGTTGTCGCTAATCGAGCAGTTCGTAAACGTCGCGCTTCCTTCAAGATAAGCGCCGCCGCCGGAAGACGCGGCGACGTTGCCGCTAATCGAGCAGTTCGTAAACGTCGCGCTTCCTTCAAGATAAACGCCGCCGCCGGAAGACGCGGCGTTGTCGACAATTGCGCAATCCGTAAACGTCGCCGTACCGCAATAAAAACAAACGCCGCCGCCGACGCCGCTCGTTTTGCCGCCCGCGATCGTTAAACCTATCAACGCGATCGGTTTTTCCTTCGTTCCGCCGTTTGCCGAGAAAACACGCGACTTTTCGTCGGCGTCGATCGCGATCCCCGGGGTTCGCGTCGTCGCGTTGTAAATCTTACTTGCGTCGAGCGTTAAGCCCCGCGAGATAAAAAGTTCCCCGTCGGTCAACACAATCGTCTTGTCTTTTAACGTCGTCGCGAAGGTAATCGTTGAGCCGAGGTTCGCGTTCGTTTCAGCGTAAAGAATCGCTTCGCGCAAGCTGATTTCACCGTCGGTATCGTCGAGGCCGTCTCTATTCGTCGTTACCACCAACGACGGCGTTTCCGGCGTCTTCGCCAAGGTTCCTTGATACTCGTAAGCGCCGATATCGACCGTCGCGGTCGACGCCCAAGAACGTTTCGCCCGCGCATTCCCCGCTAAGTCGGTCGCAACGTTGGAAATATAATCGTTTACGCCGCGATCGACCGCCCAACTTTCCGCCGTCAAACGCAAGTCGAGCGAATCGGCGTTCGTCAAATTGCCCTCGCCGTCGAAGACCGGGCCGACGACAAATTTAGGATCGCCGCCGATCTGGTTATTTCCGCTATCCGACGAAAGCGCGCCGGCAACCTCGCCGCCGTAATTCAAAGCAACCATTGTGTTACAAAGCATCGCTGCGCTATAAGAACTAACGTAAACGCCGCCGCCGTACTTAGACGCCGCGTTGCCGCTAATCGAGCAGTTCGTAAACGTCGCG
>JAFTUJ010000327.1 GCA_017466305.1 Thermoguttaceae bacterium | reverse complement strand
TTTCGCAAATCGGCAAGTCGCGCCGACGCCTAACGCTTAAATCGCGACCGTTTCAACGTTTACAGGAAGATTAACGTCATAACGACCAAAATCGGGAGCAACGCGCAGACGCTCCAACCGATGTAACCGAAGAAGCTCGGCATCTTGACGCCGCTCTCCTCCGCGATCGCCTTCACCATAAAGTTCGGGCCGTTCCCGATGTACGTCATCGCGCCCATCAAGACCGCGCCCAACGAAACCGCGATCAAGAGCAATTCCCGAATCCGAACGCCCGTCGCGGCCTCTCCGGCGGTCAACGTCGCTTCGAGTTGCTCCGCTTCGTCCGTTTGCCCGGCGGCTTTCAACACCGCGAGCTTCGTCTCGTCGGCGACGCGCGCCACTTCGAAGAAAACGACGTAAGTCGGCGCGTTGTCCAACACCGACGAAAGCGAACCGGTCATCCAGAAAAGCTGTTGCGCTTCGTTCATTCCGACCTTTTCTCCGACGGCGCTCGCCGCGGCGCGGACGTCCCCGCCCTTAACGTTCAAGATTTGCATCGGCGGCTGCATGCAGAGGAAAATCCCAAAGAAAATCGCGGCCACCTCGACGATCGCGGCGAAATTGAACTCGTTCGCCTTTCGAATCGCGTTCGAACCGTACGCGAACGAAATCGCGACCAACGCCAATTGAACGACTTCGCGCAAAAACATCGGCGGATACCAGCCGGTCTCGACGCCCAAAAGCGACAAAAACTCTTGACTCGGCGCAAGAAAAGCGACCGCCAGCACGACGCCGATCAAGCAAAACAGGTTCGGGAAAAGCCCGCGAATTTGGAGCTTCGTAACCTCGGCGGCGTCGCGCGCTTTGTCCGCGTCGCTCTCCTTCGGCCAAAAGTAAAAATGGTCGAGGAGAAAATAAACGGCGATCAACAGACCGCAAACGAAGAGCCATTGCGCCCAAAGCGCGAACGTCCAAAAGAACGCGACGCCGCGCAGGTAACCCAAGAACAACGGCGGATCGCCGATCGGAAGCAAACTGCCGCCGCAGTTGCATACCGCGAAAATAAAGAAAACGACCGTATGCGCGCAATATTTTCGTTGTCGGTTCGTTTCGAGCAGAAGCCGGATAAGAAGCATCGCCGCGCCGGTCGTTCCGACGAAGCTCGCCAACAACGCGCCGACGGCTAAAATCGCGCAGTTCGTTCGCGGCGTCGCTTTTAAATCGCCGGAAATCCGGATTCCGCCGGAAATCGCGAAGAGCGAAAAGAGCAAGACGACGAACGAAATATATTCGCCGACGATCGCGTTGACGAAGATCGTTCCGGCTTTAGCGAACGGCGAAGCGTCCGCGGCGACCGTCGAGTGCGCCGGCCAGTGCGCGTCGAGCGGAAAATCGCAGCAAAACGCGTAATAGCCGAGCGTAACGGCGCCCAAAACCGCCGCGACGAGAAAACGGTTGCGGTTGCTCTCCCACCAATGCGCGGTCGCCGGAATCAGCGGCAAAATCGCGATGCAAAGGAGCAAAATAACGAACGGCGCGACCGTCCAAAGAGGCGGCGTCGGCGGCTCCGTCGCGACGTTTTCCGTCGCGGCGGTCGCCGTTTCGGTCGCTTCTTCAGTCGTTTTCGCGACGCCGGTCGATTCGGTCGCTTCTTCAGTCGTTTTCGCGACGCCGGTCGATTCGGTCGCTTCTTCCGTCGTTTTCGCGACGCCGGTCGATTCGGTCGTTTCTTCAGTCGGTTTCGCGACGCCGGTCGCTTCGGTCGCTTTTTCCGCTTCCGGCGTTTCGTCCGTATGCGCGGCGACGGCGTCGAAACGCGAGCCGTGTTCCTGGAACTGCGCCGCCGTCCATTGTTGCGGAATTCCGGCGACTAAAAGACCGAGATAAACGACGATTATCGCGACAAGCGCCGCGATCGTCTTGCGATACGAAGTCGGAGCGCCGCCTTGCGACGCGTCGGGCTTATGTTCGGACGACATTTTCCCTTCCTTTCCCTAACGTTTCAAGTCGGCGCGACGCAGTGTCGCAAACCAATCGGCGCCGCTTTTCGCGACGTTCGGTTTATCCCGTTTAAGCTAAGTATGCGAAACCGACGCAACGACGACGCCTTGCGCCTCCCCAAGGCCGATTTTTTTTCAAAAAACGTCGACCGTCGGTTCCGTTCGCTTCGCCCGACGTCGCGACGTTCGGTCGGCGTCGCTTACATCGAGCGGCGGATCCGTTCGAGGTTCCACTCGAGCTTTTCTTTTTGCGTCATTTTCGAGAAGTCCGGGAGCGGCTCGAACGTTTTCGGGCCCTCCGTTTTGTCGAAATAGGAGCGACGCGGCTTTTGCGCCGGTTCCGCTTTTTTCGGCGCGTCGTTTTTCTTTGCGTCGGTTTTCTTTGCGTCGTAACTCGTCGCCGTTTCGGTCGTTTGGAGGTCGTCTTCGAGAGAGCGTTTCGGGCGGATTCCCAACTTTTGCAGGTCGCCGTGATAGGCTTTCGTCGCTTCGACCGGCCCGATTTGCCCGTCGGCGATGGCGCGCAGGTACTCGATGAAGGTCAGTTGGTGTTCGGCGTTGTTGATTTTGCGACCGTACAGCGCGACGCGGGCGCCGTATTTTTTCGCGTCGTGCAACATTTGGAACGCGTCGAGCGTCGTTCCGGCGCTTCCGCCCAAGATACCGACGACGATTTCGGAGTCGTAACGGACGAGGGCTTCCATCGCTTTCGGCCCGTAATACGGAATCTTCAAGAAGACCGGCCGTCCGGCGCTCGCGACGCCCGCCAACGCGCGGACGATGTGGTCGGAAACGAACTTCGGCACGTCTTCGATCGGATTCGTCGGCGCGTTCGGGCTGAAGACTTCGAGGACGTGGCGAAAGCCCTTCTTTTCGGCTTCGAGTCGGAACTCGTTGTACGCGAGGAGCGACTTATAATCGCGGTCGAGGTCGTTGGTGAAGGTAACGGAGTAGAGGCCGAGGTCGGCGCCCTTCTTCGCGGCGAGTTCGGCGGGCGAGCATTCGGCTTTCCCGCAAAGCGCGTGATCGAGCGACGCGGAGCGGAACGGTCGGGACGGTTCGCCGCCGTAAACGGCTCCGGCTCCGGCGAGCCAAATATCGGTGGCGTCGTTGGCGCGAATCGCCGGGGTGATCGGCGAATTTTCGAAGAGGCCTTCGCGGAGGGTGAGAACGTCGCTGGTACTGCAGCTCATCAAGACGATATCGACGAGGCCCTGGGCGACGACTTCGCGAATTTGGGCGCGGTATTCGTCGAGCGTTTTGAATTTTGCTTCGGCGCCGTGGCTTTCGGGGCTCATACCGGGCGCGGCGAGGCCGTAGGCCATGTCGGCGTCTTTGGCGTCGGCGAGGATGAAATCGTTGCAGCTCCGGTCGGCGAGGATGCGCGCGAGTTTTCGATCGAGCGATTTTTGCATAATGAAACCGTTTACTTTAGTATTAATGACGAGTTATCGGCGGTCGGCGAGCGCGAAACGCGGGTTCGTTTTC
>JAFTUJ010000326.1 GCA_017466305.1 Thermoguttaceae bacterium | reverse complement strand
ACGTCGGAATTGTCGAATTTGAAGCGCGCCGCAGTCCGACCGGGGACGCGCTATTTGAAACGATGATCGCGGTCGCAAACTTTACTTCGGGGGCTCTCGACTGCGAAGTCGAAATCCAGCTCGACGGTTCAATCGTCGACATTGCGCCGTTCCAACTTGCGCCCGGAGAACAGGTTAGGAAGTTTTTGAAGAACGAGTCGACTCTTGGCGGCGAGCTGACGGCTCGGTTGATTTTGCCCGACGGCGTCGCGAACGCGTTGGGAAACGACGATTCGGCGCAAACCGTTCTTCCTGAGTTCCCAACCGTAACCGTCCTTATTTACGGGGATTACGATCGTTTTATGCGTTCGGCGTTCGCGTCGCAACCGAACGTTGAAACGCGAGAAATCGCGGAAATACCCGAGACGTTGGCGGCAAACGAACTTTTGACGATTTGCGGCGATATGCCGGAAACCTTGCCGCAAGGGAAGATAGCGTTTATAAATCCGAAAGGCGGCGGCGACTTGTTCGTCGTTGGCGAAGAGGCGGGCGAAACGTTCGCCGAGCCGGAAGTTCTCGACGGGCCGTTGACTCGCTTTTTGAATTTTCGTAACGTTCCATTGCAAGGCGTTCGGACGATTGAGTGTAGATCAAACGCGAAGCCGACTGTTTGGGCGAGCGCACCGGAAGCCCCGCTGATTTTTACTTGCGGCGACGCGACGTCGTGCGTCGTTTTTAATTTTTCCTCTTCGGAGGGAGCGTTGCCGTTGCGGGCGCTGTTTCCGATTTTGATTGCGAATGCGATTGGCGTCGCGCGGGGTGAAAATTCCGACGACGCAGGCTCGGTTGCGAACATTTCGAGCGCGGAATCTAACTTGATTGCGGAGGTAAGCGCTTTTAAAACCGGCGGTTATGATAGTAATATCGACGCGGCGTCGCAATTTCCGGTTTGGCGGGCCTTTGCGTTGGTCGCGTTAGCGTTGGCGCTCCTTGAATTTTACGGATATTGCCGACGCTTTATTGACTAAGCGTTGTTATTGTTGCGCTTGCGATGAATGTTTTCGTTTAAGATTTTGCGATGACGATCTATTTTACACATCCTGTTTTCCTTTGGGGCGCGGCGGCGCTTGCGCTCGCGATTGGGCTCGGTTGGCGACGTTCGGCGCTTGATTTCTCGTCCGCGCGCATGTTAATTCTCGCGGCTTCGAGAACGTTAATTGTTTTGGCTGTTATATTTGCGTTGGCCGGCTTGACGTTAGGGATTCCGTCGACGCGGCGCGAAGCGATTTTTTTGATTGACGCGAGCCGATCGATCGACGATACGGCGCGACAAAAAGTCGAACATTTTGTCGACGACGTAACTTCTAAGGACGCAACGCTTAACGTTACGAGGTTGTACTTCGCGGGACGCGCGGCTAACGAAGCTTCGGAGTTGACCGCGGAAGACAAAAACTCGACCAATCTTGAAGACGCGCTCCTAACCGCTTTCGCGGCGGCGGATCCGACTTGCGTTTCACGCGTCGCGCTTTTTTCGGACGGGCTCGAAACGGAGGGCGACGTTTCGCAAATTGCGTCGGAGAGCGTCGTTGTGTCGACGATTCCTTTGACGACCTCGGAAAAGCCGGAAACACAGGTTTCGGAACTTATTTTGCCGGAAAGAGTTAGCGAAGGCGAGTCGTTTCGCGTCAAAGCGGTCGTTCGCAGTTCGGTTGCTACGACAGGTAAAATTTCATTTTTTCAAAACGGCGCTTTAGTTTCATCGGAGGAAATTTCCGTCGACGTCGGCGAAAACGTTTACGAGCGCGACATGACGTCAAATGGAAAAACAAAAGAAATTGAAGTTGTCGCAACCGTTGAAACAAAAGATGATACGTTTGTTGAAAATAACTCGGCGAGCGGCTTGACTTTAGCCGACGGGAAGCCGCGCGTTTTGGTTGTTGCGAGCGAACCGGCGAATTTGCGAAACTTTGTCGCGGCGTTAGAATCGCAAGATTTGGCGACGGAAGTTCGCCCTATTGAAGGAGTTCCGTCGGAAGTCGTCGAGTTGGAGAGTTTTGACGCGATTTTCTTTTCGGACGTTCCGGCGACCGCGTTGACGTTGCGGCAAATGGAAGCTATCCGCGCTTACGTTCGCGATTTCGGCGGCGGTTTTTTGGCGGCGGGGGGCGACTCTTCCTTTGCGCTCGGGGGGTACGCCAAAACGCCGCTTGACGACGCGTTGCCGTTGCGTTCCGATTTCGAAAAGGAAAAGGAAAAGCCAAGTCTTGCGATTGCGTTGGTTATCGACCGTTCCGGTTCGATGGAAGGCGAGAAATTGGAGCTGACGAAAGAGGCGGCTAAGGGCGTCGTCGAGCTGTTGTCGCCGCGCGATTTCATTTCGGTGGTCGCTTTTGACGACGCGCCGCGCCAAGTTGTTCCGTTACAATTGGTTACGTCGCCGTCGGTTATCGCGGAAACGATCGGCTCGATCGTTTCGTCCGGGTCGACGAATGTTTACGCCGCGCTGAATTACGCCGCGGAGGATTTGGCTCGCGCCAACGCTAAGTTTAAACATATCATACTCTTAACGGACGGAAAAAGCGCGCCGGGCGATTACGAGAAGTCGATTCGGAAGGCGACCGACGCGGAAATTACCGTTTCGACTGTCGGTATCGGCGATTGCGACCGCTTTCTCCTCGAAAAATTGGCGTCCGACGGCTCCGGGCGGTTTTATCATTGCGCCGACGCGCGCTCGACGCCGCAGATTTTTGCGCGCGAAACTAAGTTGGCCGACCGTTCCGCGTTAAACGAAGAACCGTTTTTAGCGACGTCGGAAGTCGCGGAATTAAAGATGTTAGAAGGCGTCGATTTTGACGTCGCGCCTCCTTTGCTCGGGAACGTCGTCGCGAAACCGAAAACGACGTGCGAAATTGCGTTGACGACCGAAAAAGGCGAACCGTTGCTGGCGCATTGGCGGTACGGGCTGGGCGTCGCGGTTGCGTTTACGTCCGACGTCGACGGGCGTTGGTCGGCGGAATGGTTCGATTGGCCGGATTTTTCGCAATTTTGGGCGCAGATTGTTCGGTTCGCAGCGCGTTCAAAAGATTCGAATTCGAGTTT
>JAFTUJ010000035.1 GCA_017466305.1 Thermoguttaceae bacterium | reverse complement strand
GCGAGGGCGTTCCGCCGGTCCCGTCAGTCGCGGACTCGTTGCGCAAGTTGCAAGGGTAAGCGGACGTGTTGGTCGTCTCCGCGACGCCGCAAGCCGCGTTGATTAAGGAATGGGAAAACCAAGGGCTCCTTCCGCTCGTGCAAGCGATCTGCGGGCAAGAAGTCGGGACGAAGAAGGAATCGTTGGCGTTCGCGAAGTTGTACGCGAAGAACCGAACGCTGATGATCGGCGACGCTCCGGGCGACTATAAGGCGGCGCAGGCGAACGACGCGCTCTTTTACCCGATTAATCCGGGCGCCGAAGAAGCGAGCTGGGAGCGTTTTTACGACGAAGCGATCGACAAATTCCTCAACGAAGAGTTCGCCGGCGCGTACCAACAAGCGTTGCTCGACGAGTTCGACGCTTGCCTGCCGGTTCTGCCGCCTTGGAAGCGAAACGCTTAAGGCGAAAACGACGCGAACGAAAATTGAGAGCGACGACCGAATAATAACGACGATTGAAAAGCGCGACGGCGACGAGAGGAGGCGCGGCGAATGAAATGTCCGTTTTGTCGATGCGACAACGACCGAGTGATCGAAACGAGAACGAGCGACGACGGGTTCGTTATCCGGCGGCGGCGCGCGTGTCAGTCGTGTAAAAAACGTTACACAACGTACGAACGCATTGAAATTGTGAATATTCGCGTTGTTAAACGCGACGGAACGCGAGTGCCGTTCGATCGCGAAAAGTTGCGGCAAGGAATCGAGCGCGCTTGTTGGAAACGACCGGTGCGGGAAGCGCAAATTTCCGGACTCGTCGCGACGTTGGAAACGCGACTCGAGGGCGAAACCGAGGTTTCGACGCAACGGATCGGCGAATTGGCGATGGAGCAATTGCGCAAAGTCGACGAGATCGCGTATATTCGATTTGCGAGCGTTTATCAAGATTTCGCCAACGTGCAAGATTTCGCGAAAGCGTTGCAGTCGATGACGGACGAAAAAACGACCGACGGCGAAGATAGCGAGTCGGCGGAGAACGTCGGCGAGTAGAAAACGTTAGGGTAACGTAAAAACGACAAGAGGCGGAAAATAGGCGGCGTCGGAGGTTTGGGTAAAATAAGACGACGGCGCCGATCGTCGCGGCGTTTTTTTGGAGAGAAACGCGTTTTGGGCCGAGATTCGGCGTCGTTTTTTGGGAAATCGTCTTGAAAATAAAGAGCGTCGGGGCGTCGAAGGAACCCGACGCGAGACAACCGGCGTTGCGACGCCGACGGAGAAAACGGACGATGGGCAAACTGGACGCTTTTAGCGAAATTGTGCAAACGAACGCGCCGACGTCGGCGTTGACTTGGTTGCGTTTGGGCGGGCCGATCGAATATCTTGCGGAACCGCGCGACGAAGAGGAATTGGTCGGCGTGTTGAAGGCTTGTCGCGAGGACGGCGTTCGAGCGCGCGTTTTAGGCGACGGCTCGAACTTGCTTGTTTCCGACGTCGGGGCGCCGGGGTTGGCGATTCGGTTGACGGCGCCGGCTTTTTGCGAAATTCAACTCGACGCGCCGTTCGTCGTCGCCGGCGGCGGAGCGAAAGTCGGACGTTTGGCGACCGCGACCGCGACCGCGGGCTTGGCCGGGCTCGAAGGGTTGATTGGGATTCCCGGGACGGTCGGCGCCGGGGTCGCGCTCAACGCTTCGACGAACGACGCGTCGTTCGAGGAATACGTCGAGTCGGTGCGCGTCGCTTATTTTAACGGCGAAATCGCCGAGCTTTCGAAGAGCGATATCGTTTTCGGCGACGGCGTCAGCTCTTTGGAAAACGCGATCGTGTTGTCGGCAAAATTCTGTTTGACGCCGGAAAATCCGGAAGAGTTGGCGAAACGGTTGCAAAAAATTTGGATCGTTCGCAAGCAAACGACGCCGGACGCGACCGAGGGATGCGCGCGGATGTTCAAGAATCCGCGCGGACAACGGGCGGCCGACCTGATCGCCGACGCCGGGTTCCGAGGCGCGCGAATCGGTGGCGCCGTCGTTTGCGAACGGAATCCCAATTTCGTCGAAGCGTCGGAAGGATGCGCGAGCGAGGACGTCAAACGCTTGCTCAATTTGATTCAAACGCAAGCGCGCGAACGCCTTGGCGTCGAGTTGGAGCGCGAATTGGAAATTTGGTAGAATTGGGCAAACTAGGTAAAATAGATAAAAAGGTTAGGCGGCGTTTTGCGTTCGGTTCAAACGGAAAACGGCGTCGGTTTTTGAATAATTCGTCGAAGGTTGAAAAATGAGCGGTAACGTTGTTTTGAAAACGTCGATTCCCGGTATGACCGCGAAAAGCGGCAAAGTGCGGGACGTATACGATTTTGGCGATCAAATTTTGCTGGTTAGCACGGACCGCGTTAGCGCGTTCGACTGGATTTTGCCGAGCGGGATTCCGGACAAAGGGAAGACGCTCAACCAAATCGCCGAATTTTGGTTCGAAACGCTCGGCGTCCGCAATCATATGATTACGACCGACGTCGAAAAAATGCCCTTCCCGGAAGGAACCGACCTGAAAATGTTCGAAGGTCGCTCCGTTCTTTGCGAAAAAACGAAGGTCGTTCCGATCGAATGTGTCGTTCGCGGGTACCTCTCCGGCTCCGGTTGGAAGGAATATCAAGCGTCGCAGTCGGTTTGCGGCGTTAAATTGCCGGCGGGTTTGGTCGAAAGCTCGCGTCTTGAAGAGCCGATTTTCACTCCGTCGACGAAGGCGGAAGTCGGACACGACGAAAATATTTCGTTCGAACAAACGGTCGAAATCGTCGGTCGCGACGTCGCCGAAAAACTGCGCGACATGTCGCTCGATATTTTCCGTCGCGGGAGCGAATACGCCCTGAAACGCGGCGTCATCGTCGCCGACACCAAGTTTGAATTCGGCGTCGCGGCGGACGGCGAAATCATTCTGATCGACGAAGCGTTGACGCCGGACTCGTCCCGTTTTTGGCCGCTCGACCAATACGAACCGGGAAAAGGACAGCCGTCGTTCGACAAGCAAATCGTTCGCGACTGGCTCCTGCAATCCGGTTGGGATCGCAACTCGACGCCGCCGCAACTCCCGGAAGAGGTGATCGCGAAGACCCGCGCCAAATACTTGGAAGCGTTCGAACGTTTGACCGACCGCAAATTGAAGTTCCAAAGCGAACTTTAAGACGCGCGGTTTGTCGAATTGTCGCGTTCCCGATTTCGGAAAAACGTCGGGGCGCGCGGCGGTCGGCGGAGATTATTTACTCGACGCGGCGCCGGTCTGCGTTTCGACGTTAATATTAACGAAAAGACGGGACGGCGTCGCGAACGACGACGTTAAATTGGCGCTTGGGAAAGCATCGGCGGCGCGCGTTCTGGGAGAATGTCGGGCGGCGACGTTAAAATAGGCGCTTGACGAAAAACGCGCGACGGAACAAAACGCGGTAATTTGGGGAGGACGCGTAAAATGGGCGAAATGGCGACGGCCTTTCTCGCGACGTTGGCGTTCGCTTGCGTCGCGTTTGCGGCGACTTGTTTAGCGTTGATTTTTCCGAAGTTTTTCGGACGCAAAACGAAACGGCGTTGCGCTTGCGCCGCGTCGCGAGAGGCGATGCGGATTTACAACGAACGGGAGCGCGCCGCTTTAGACGCGAAACGGTATCGTCCGGAAACGGTCGACTTGCGCGACTTGCCGCAAGTGTCGCCCGAATTGGCCGAATTTGCGCAAGGAACGAAAAGCGCGAGCCGAACGCCGAGCGACGAAGCAAACGGCGCGAAGTAAGCCGACGAGCGCGAATCAAACGACGCGGAGAAAACGGCGGCGGTCGAATCAAACGGCGCGGAGAAAACGGCGGCGGTCGAATCAAACGGCGCGGAGAAAACGGCGGCGGTCGAATCAAACGGCGCGGAGAAAACGGCGTTCGAATCAAACAGCGCGAAGAAAACGGCGGCGGTCGAAGCAAACGGCGCGGAGAAAACTGCGGCGGTCGAACGTTAAAAACGTCGACGGCGCGCTTGGAAAATTTCGAAAAATTACGAAACGCTAAGAAAAACGGCGCGAATTTTGGATAAGACGACGGAAAACGCGGAAACGACGACCGCCAACGGCGCGCGCTCGACGCCAACGTCGTCGTATTGGCGCAAACCGCTCGTTTTATACGCGGCGACTTGGGCGACGACGACTTTCGTCGGGCTCGTTTTTTACGGCGGCGGGTCTTGGCTCGGAGTGGCGTTCTTTTCCGTTCCGTTAATGATTATTT
>JAFTUJ010000325.1 GCA_017466305.1 Thermoguttaceae bacterium | reverse complement strand
GGTTCGCGTCGATCGCGGGCGATTGTTCGAGAGGCGCGACGGGCGAAGCGACTTCGACGGCGGTCGGCTTGACGAAAATCGCTTGGGCGATCATCGAGGAATCTTGGTTGTTTTGCGAAACTAGGCAACCTTTTTCGGTTTTGTCGAAACCGACGGTGATCGAATGCGTCTCCTGCGGACTCAAAAGAGCGAGGTAGGCGCCGCCGTCTTGATTTGTCGCCAACTCGGCAAAAACCGGGCTTTGCGCGTTCAACGGGTCGTCCGGCGTCGCTTGCAGTTTTTGGCCGAGAACGCGAAACGCGCCGATTTGCTCCGCAAAAACGCTATTTTGCGCGGAAATCGAACCGCCGCTTAATTTGATCGTCGGCTCCTTCGTTTGGGGGTCGGCGACGAAAAGAACCTCGTTGACTCGAAGCGCGTCGACTTCCAAGCGATCGAACTTAACGGGCGCGGAATTGGACGCGGGGGAAACCGAAGCGGCGTCGGGAGCGTTCGCGTTGAGAAACCAAACGGTTCCGACGGCGGAAACGGCGCCGACGAAGGCGGAAATGAGGCGGTCGAGGATTTTAGCGGACATAAAACACTCTCCAAACGTCGCTTGAGCGGCGTTCGACAAGGACGAACATAAGGAAAATTTTGCGAAGTTTACCGTTTTTTGGCCCCGAGCGCTAGGGCAATTTTATTTTTTTGAAGAATTTTTTGCGTCGCGGCGGTAAAGTCGGCTTATTTTGCCCCGTCGAGCGTTTAGACGAAGACGGCGAATTGGAAGAACGGGGGAAAATATAAGCGTCGCGGCTTTTCGGAGAAAATTTTTCGGTTATAATGGAACGGACGACGTCTCGCGGGCGAATTGACGAGGAGTGAACGAGTATGAACGCTAATTTAAGGGAACGAATAAGAAAAAGAGTCGCGTATATAACGGGCGCGTACTTTATTTGGATGGCGTACATGTTGTTGACGCCGCGACCGGATATTCCGCCGATCGGTTTTGCGATCGATTTTTTGCATTTGGGCGCTTTCGGCGTTTTGGGGATTGGCGTCGGGATTGCGCGGCGAAATTGGACGCCGGGACGTTGGCGCGTTCTTTTGCTCCTTTGGGCGGTCGGGTCGGAGTGTCTGCAGGAGTTGGGACGACGGTTTTTGAATACTGGGCGTTATTTTGAGCTTGTCGATATTTTTCAAAACGTCGTCGGAATTCTGCTCGGTTTGGAAGCGGGACGACTTTTTTGGGCTTGGACGCAAAAAAAGAAGGACGACGAAACGGCGGACAACGGCGAAAATCGCGCCTCTTGACCGGCGAAAAGAAGGGCGAGCGGAAGCAATTGGCGTTGGATTGGGGGGAGCGCGAAGAATATGGGAACCGACGAGTTGAACAAAAATAGCGAAGTTGGCGAGGTTGGCGAAGTTGGCGCGGCGAAAAAAGGGCGCGGCGGAGCGGTCGCGATCGTTCCTCGACCGCCGTTTTCGACGAAGAGCGGGGAACCGTTCGATTTTTCTCGCGTCGAGTTCCTAATCGTTCGACGTTCCGCGACGGTCGCCGCTCCCGGCGCGCTTTGCTTTCCCGGAGGGGGGATCGAGGACGGCGAAACGCCGCGAGACGCCGTTTCTCGCGAATTTCTCGAAGAAGTCGGGCTCGACGTCGAAGTCGGACGCTTCCTCGGCGAACGTCAAACGCCGACCGGCGCGCCGCTCTTTTGGTTCGCCGCCGACGCGCGCTCCGACGACCCGAACGTCGAACTGCGCCCGCAACCGGAGGAAGTCGCCGCCGTCGAATGGCGAACGCTCCCGAGTCTGCTCGACGACGCCGATTTTTTGGCGAATAATCGCGAAATCGTTCAAAAAATTGTCGACGGCGAAATTTCGTTGGCGGAAAGTCGGCGCTTCAAAAGAACGCTCGAATAAAACGCCGCTTTTTCGTTGTTATCGCTTAAATTAATTTTTGATTGATTTAGCGACGGCGGAGCGGCCAGGCGACGGCCAAAAAAACGCGTTAAAATTGGCGTCGTCGCTCCGCTCGTTAAAATTGACGGTTTGCGTTCTTTCCGATTTTTCCGTCAAAGATTCTTAATTTTTTCTAACTTTCCAAAATTATTACTTGATAAAATTTTGTCGTTGCGGTAAAATAGGAAGGCTGAATAAACTGAACGGACGATTTTGCCCGGCTAAACGCAACGTTTTTTTGATCGCGTTGAATTTGACGGCGTTGCGTTGGCGCGTTGTTGGGCGTCGCGGCGAAAGTTGGGCAAGACGAAACGTTGCAACGACGTTTTTCGTTCGTTTCATTGGTTTTACGTAACGAAAGGTTATTCATGAAACGTCATCTCCTTTTACTCGCCGCGTTGATTTTCGGCGGAACGGGCGCCGCCTGGGCCGACGAAGCGTCGACGATCGAAATTTCGAAACCGGCGGTCGTTAGCGAAACGAACATGCCGACGCCGGATAACGGCGAAGAAACCGAAGCGGCCGAAACGACCGTTTCGAACGAAGCGCTCGCGGCGGCTCCGACCGAATATCGCGATTTCGGCCTCGTCGCCCCGGACGCCTCGCGTCTCGGCGGGCCGATTCCGACCTACACGCAAAAAGAGAATCTGTTCTGGGAAATCACGCCGTCCTCGCTCGACGTCGATTACATCATGATCATCTCGATCGCTCGCGGGATCGGGGAAGACGCGCTTTACGGCGGTCAATCTTGGGACTTCGGGAACGATATGATTTGGCGTTTCCGCAAAGTCGGCGACCGCATCCAGTTCCTGCGTCGCAATTATCGTTACCGCGCGAACAAAGGCCCGGACGCCGAAGCGTTGAGAGTCGCTTACGCCGACAGCGTCGTCTTCAGCCTGCCGATCGTCGCGCGCGGCCCGCAAGGCGGTTACGTCATCGACGTTACGAACCTCTTCATGAGCGACACGTTGGCGAACGTTCAATCGAGAGCGTTGGGCAATTTCTCGTTCGCTCGCGACCGTTCGCGTTGGGAGTCGATCAAGGCCCTCAAAGACAACGTTGAAATCGAAGTCGAAGCGACTTACGGCGGGCGCGCCGGTTCGAGCGACACGGTCGTCGACACCCGCGGCGTTACGATCAATATTCACTATTCGATCAGCCGCCTGAAGGATACCGGCTACAAACCGCGTTACGCCGACGAACGCGTCGGTTACTTCAACTCGGCGATTTGCGACGTCAGCGACCTTTCCCCGGACGGCAATTTCAAGCGCTACATCGACCGTTGGCAACTCGAAAAGCTCGAACCGGAAGCGGAAAAATCGTTGCCGAAAAAGCCGATCGTTTTCTGGCTCGATAAAGCGACGCCGTATCAATATCGCAAACTCTTGCGCGACGGTATTTTGGAATGGAACCGCGCGTTCGAGCAAGCCGGCTTCTACAACGCCGTCGAAGTGCGTCAACAAGAAGACAACGACGAGTGGGATCCGGAAGACGTCAATTACAATACGATCCGCTGGAGCGTTTCGCAAACCGGGTTCGCGATCGGTCCGCGCCGCGTCAACCCCATGACCGGCCAAATTCTCGACGCCGACGTCGTTTTGACCGTCGGGTTCCTCACCAGCTGGAATCGTCAATTCGACCTTTACTCGCCGCAAGAACTCGCCGACAAATTCTCCGGCGCGTCCGCCGAGGAAGCGTTTAAAAAGGCGATGGCCGACGGAACTTACGACGCGCGCAAGAGCTTCGCGGAAGAAAATACGGAACTCTTCTATTCGCAACAGTTCGGTTTGGCCAACACCTTCTTCGACGTGATGGCGATCGCCGACGAAACAAACGCCGAAGACGCCGCCGCGCAAGCCGAAGCCGCGAAAGCCGCCGAAGAAGAAGCGAAAAAAGCCGCGGAAGAAGCCGTTGCGAAAGCCGCCGAAGCCGCCGCCAAAGCGCAAGAAGAAGCGAAGAAACTCGCCGAAGAACTCGCTAAGGCCGACGAAGCCGTCAAAGCCGAGTTGACCGCGAAAGTCGACGAAGCTAAAGCGAAGGCCGACGAAGCGTTGCGCGTCGCGAACGAAGCCGCCGCCAAGGCCGAAGAAGTCAAGAAAGCTTGGGAAGCCGAAAAGAAAGCGGAAGAAGAAGCCAAGAAGGCCGCCGAAGCCGCCAAGGCCGAAGAAGCCAAGAAAGCGGAAGAAGCGAAGAAAGCCGCCGAAGCCGCCGCGCAAGCCGAAGCGACGAAGAAAGAAAATAAAGCGAAACACGAAGCCGAACGTAAAAAGATGATCGAGCAAGGCTTGAAACAGCTCGTTACGCACGAAGTCGGCCACACGCTCGGTCTGCGCCACAACTTCAAGCAAAGCGCGCTCCACTCGCTCGAAGAAATCAACTCGAAGTCTTGGGACGACCGCGGTTTCGTCGGCTCGATTATGGAATACGCGCCGATCAACGTCATGCCGAAGGGCAAAAAGCAAGGCGACTACTTCTCGTACCGCCTCGGCGATTACGACTTCTGGGTCATCGAATACGGTTACCGCGTCTTCCCGGGCAAAACGACCGAAACGGAAGTTCCGGAATTGAAGAAGTTGGCCGCGATGCAAACGAAGCCGGAACTCAACTACCTCACCGACGAAGACACCTACGGCACGACCTGCGACCCGTACGCCAACGTTTGGGACCTCGGCTCCGACCCGATCGAATACGCGAAAGTCCGTTGTGAACTCGTGTCGCAATTGATGCCGGGCTTGACCGACCGCATCGTTAAAGACGGCGAAAGCTACAACCGTCTCCGCGCTCGCTTCAACATGCTGACGTCGTGGAAAAACAACGGTTTGACGTTCGCGGCCCGCTTCATCGGCGGCGTTTCGATCAACCGCGACTTCAAAGGCGACCCCAACGCCCGCGCGCCGTTCGTCGTTACTCCGGCGGCGAAACAACGCGAAGCGATGGAACTCCTCTGCAAGGAAGCGTTCGGCGTCGACTCGTACCAAATTCCGGACAACATGTTCAACTACCTCGCTCCGAACCGTTGGAATCACTGGGGTTCGAGCATTCCGGATCGTTACGACACGGACGTTCACGGCACGATTTTGGCTTGGCAAACCTCGCTCCTGAACCGCATTCTTTCGGCGACGACGCTGAGCCACTTGGCCGACGGCGAACTCCGCGTCGCGGCGGGCGAAGACGTCTTCACGAGCGCGGAAATGATCGACTCGCTCGGCGCCGCGATCTTCAAGGAAATCGCCGACTCCGCCAAAGCGACGAAAGATCGCAAAGACGGTCAAGAGTTGCCGAAACTGACGATTTCGTCGACGCGCCGCAACCTGCAACGCGTTTACCTGAGCCGACTTGCGGACTTCGCTACGGCGACGACCACCGCCGCCGGTTCCGCCGACTTCGGCGCCTTGGCCCGTATGCAAATGCGCGCCGTTCGCGCCGACATTAAAACGACGATCGACGCCGGCGTTCCGGCCGGTTCGTACGAACGCGCGCACTTGGAAAATCTCCTCGAAAAGATCGACCAAGCGCTCGAAGCGAAACGCGTTCTTTGATAACGAGTTAAGTTGAGACGAACGGTTTGCGACGCCGAGTAAAACAAAGCGTCGCGAATCGGGCGTCGAACGAAAAATTA
Source organism: Thermoguttaceae bacterium (assembly GCA_017466305.1). Classification (GTDB taxonomy): domain Bacteria; phylum Planctomycetota; class Planctomycetia; order Pirellulales; family Thermoguttaceae; genus RUG369. The sequence goes on along the minus strand of JAFTUJ010000325.1, from coordinate 10,412 downwards.
AGAAGCGACGCGGCGTCGAGTTTTTCGGCGTCGCGTCGTTTCTTTTTTCTTGCGGAAAGGTTCTTTAACTCCTTAACGCGGCGGCGCTTGCGCTTGGTTCGTTAAGCGGGCGCGAAAAAAAACGGCGCGAAATTCCGAAAATCGCGCTTTCGCTCTTGTTTTTGCGTTTTCGACGCGGTATAATGGAGACGGCGCCGGAAGTCGGCGAAAAATTTTTCGCGTTTTTTTAACGTTCCTCTCGATTTGCGCCGCGACGTAAACGCGTCGGCGGCGGGAGTTTGCGCAATGTCCGAAAAGAGTCTTTCCCGTTTAACTCGACGTTCTTTCTTAGGCGGCGCCGCGGCGGCGACCGGTCTCCTTTGCCTCCCTTCTCGGCTCCTCGCGAAGTACGAAGCGGCGGCGGACGCGGCGGAAAACGACGTTGTGTTACGCTTTGCCGCGATGAGCGATATTCACTTCAAAAAAGACCCGAAAGTCCGCGAAGTCGCTCGGTTTAAGCGCGCGCTCGAGTTTATGTACGACTACTCCGGGAAGCAAAAATACCCGACGTTCGACCTCCTCCTCGTCGCCGGCGACATTTCCGACCACGGGATTATCGAGGAAATCGGAACGTTCAAAAAATGCCTCGACGAGGGCCTGAAACCGGAGACGAAACTCAGTATCTGCATGGGGAACCACGAGTTTTGGGGCGGTTCGAAACCGTTGTGGGAAAAGACGTTCGGCGTTTCCGCGAACAACGTTTGCGAAGCGAAGGGCTTCCAATTTATCGCGCTGTCGCCGGAGAAGGGCACGATGGCGAACGGCGATTACCTGTACGCGCTCGACTGGTTCGAAAAAGCGCTCGCCGACGCCGAAGCCGCCGACCCGGAAAAGCCGATTTTCGTTCACCATCACTACCCCGTGTCGCCGACGGTTTACGGCGGTCGCGGGCACGATAACTGGGGCGTTAAAGACACTTACGAAGCGTTGAATAAACGCCCGCGCGTCGTTCACTTCTCCGGACACTCGCACTATCCGATCAACGACCCGCGTTCCGCTTGGCAGGGGCGTTTCAGCGCGTTCAACACCGGGACGCTCAGCTATCTTTGCATGGGGCATGAAGGGCTCGGGCTCGAACGCTATCCTGTTGGCAAAGAAGAAGTTGCGCAGTTTTATGTTGTCGAAGTTCGCCGCGATAACTCCGTCGTGTTGAAGCCTTACGACTTGGCCGCCGAACGCTTTTACGATATTTCTTACGTCGTCGCAAAGCCGGGCGCCGTCGAGAGTTACGTTTACACCGAAGAACGTTACAAGACGTCCGCGAAGCCGGTTTGGAAAGACGGGACGCAAGTCGCTTGTAAGGAAACGCTTCCGAACGGCGCGGTCTTCGAGTTCCCGCAAGCGGTTTGCGACGACGTCGTTCACTCGTACCGCGTCGAAATTGAGAAGCGCGGCAAAGACGGCGCGTTCGAACCCTTTGGAACGCAATGTTTTTGGTCGTATTTCTTCTTCTCGAACGTTCCGGAAACGCTGAAAATCGAGTTGACCGACTTAGCCGACGCCGCGTCGTACCGCGCTCGAATTTTCGCGCAAAACCCGTTCCTGCGTTCGAGCGATAAGTCGCTTGAAATCGAGTTTTCGACGCCGGTCGACCCGTTCGACACGGTCGACAAAAACGCGCCGAAACCGGACGCGAACATGCTCGCCGTTTCGTTCGCCGACGGGAAAGTCGTCAACGCGCCGACGAACGCGCTCGAAACGCAAAAGCCGGTCGAGACGTTCGGCGCTCCGCAAGTCGTTGCGGAAGAATCGCTTAAAGGAACGCAAGCCGCCGCGTTCGACGGCGCCGACGACGCGTTCAAAATCAAGTTTGACCGCCGCGATTACGCCAAACTGACGAACGCGTCGCTCGGCGTTCGCTTCAAATTCGACGAATTTACTCCGAACAACGGCGTCATTTTCTCGAACACCGAAGGGCGCGGAATCGGTTTTAACGTCGACGCTAAAGAACGCAAACTCGCGCTTTGGGCGAGCGTCGACGGTCAGTACCGCATTTTGCGAGCGCCAGTCGAAACCGGAAAATACGTCGACGCGTTCGCGACGTACGACGGGGCGTCGTTGGTTCTTTACGTCGACGGCAAAGAAGCGGCGCGACTCGACGTCAAAGGTCGCTTGACGCATTCGCAAGTCGAGAAAGCGCAAGCGTTTTGCGTCGGCGCGGATATCGGTCCGGACGGGAAACCGAACACGTTCTTCAAGGGAAGCGTCGCTTGGGCCCGTCTTTACAGTTGGGCCTTGACGGCGGAACAAGTTGCGAACTTGTCGCAAAAGTAACGGCGGCAAGCGATTGCGTTTGAATTTTTCGGCGGGCGTCGGACGGCGTTTTCGACGCTCGCCTTGTTTTACGTTCGTTGTTTTCGTTGTTTATCTTCGTTGTTTTAATTCGCTTTATTTAACGTTTTACGATTGATGAAAAAGGGGCCGTTTATGCGTTCCGCTATTTGTTCGAAATCCGTTTCTCGTCGCGACGTCTTGAAGGGCGGGGCTTTGAGCGCGCTCGCGTTTTGCCTTCCGAGTCGCGTTTTTTCCGCTTACGAAGCCGCCGCGGACGCCGCCGAAAACGACGTCGTGTTACGCTTCGCCGCAATGAGCGATATTCACTTCAAAAAGAACGCCGACTGCGCCGAACGCGAGCGTTTTCAACGAGCCGTCGCGTTCATGTACGACTATTCGGCGAAGCAAAATTACCCGAAATTCGACGCGCTTCTCGTCGCCGGCGACATGACCGATCACGGTTACGACGAAGAAATTACGCTCTTCAAAAAGACGCTCGACGAATGCGTCAAGCCGGGAACCGAAAAAGTGATCTGCATGGGGAACCACGAGTTCTACAGCCCGGCGCCGCAAAAGGAACGCTGGGAAAAGGTTATGCAGCTTCCGGCGAATAAAGTCTACGAAGTCAACGGGTTCCGCTTTATCGCGATTTCGCCGGAGAAGGGAACCTGTCGCGACGGCGATTACAAGTACGCGCTCGACTGGGTGGCGAAGGAGCTTGACGCCGCGTCGCAAGCCGACCCGAATAAGCCGATTTTCGTCTTCCAACATTATCACATCACGCCGACCGTTTACGGGAGTCGCGGCGACGATAACTGGGGAATTAAAGACCTTTACGAACCGCTGCAAAAGTACCCGAACGTCATTAATTTCTCCGGACACTCGCACTATCCGATCGCCGACCCGCGCTCCGCTTGGCAGGGCCGCTTCACCGCGTTCGGCACGGCGACGCTCAGCTATTACGAAATGGGGGGCGAAGGCGGGAGATACGACAAATTCCCGAAAGGATACCGCGAAGCCGCCGAGTTTTACGTCGTCGAAGTTCGCCGCGATAACTCCGTCGTTTTAAAGCCTTACGACTTGCGGACGAACGCCTTTTTCGACTTCGTTTACGTCGTCGCGAAACCGGGCGCCGTCGAAGAATACCTTTACACCGACGAACGTTACAAGACGTCGGAAAAGCCGGTTTGGTCGGACGGCGCGCAAGTCGTTTGCAAGGAAGCGTTTCCGAACGGCGCGACGCTTGAGTTCCCGCAGGCGACCTGCGCCGACGTCGTTCACTCGTACCGCGTCGCGATAGAGCGTTGCGAGGCGGACGGCGCTTGGAAACCGTTCGGCGAAGAGCGTTTTTGGTCCGAATATTACTTCAACGACGCGCCGGAGACGATGCGGGTCGAGTTGGGCGAACTCGACGACGACGCGACGTACCGCTTGCGCGTTTCGGCGTTGAACCCGTTCTTTAAGGAAAGCGATAAGTCGCTTGAAGTCGAGATTAAGACGCCGGCCGATCCGACCGAAACGGTCGACAAAAACGCGGCGGCGCCGGAAGCGAACATGCTCGACGTTTACGTCGAATACGTCGACGGCAAAGCTCGTTGGGTCAACGCGCCGACGAACGGGCTCGAAACGCAAAAAGCGATCGAAGTTTTCGGGAAGCAAACGTTCGCCGTTTACCCGTTCGTTCGCGGAATTTTCAACGGCAAAGACGACTATCTTAAAATTAAGTTCGACAAACGCGATTACGCGAAACTGCGTCGCGGAACGATCGCCGCGAAGTTCAAGCTCGACGCGTTTTCGAGCGGCGCCGCCGACGTCTTCGCCAACACCGAAGGACGCGGCGTTTCGTTCGAAATCAACGGCAAGAACCAAACGCTCGAATTTTGGGCGAGTATCGACGGGAAATACGAGATTCTTTCGACGCCGATCGAAGTCGGGAAATTTTACGACGTTTTCGGGACTTACGACGGCGAAACGTTGATTCTTTACGTCGACGGCAAGGAGGTCGCCCGCAAGAAAAAGTCGGGGAAACTGACGCACCCGACCGACGAAAAGCTCCAAGCGTTTTGCGTCGGCGCCGACATTAGCAAAGACGGCAAGGGAACGGCGTTCTTTAAGGGCTCGGTCGTCCGCGCGCGGATTTTCACTTGGGCGCTTTCGGCGGAACAGGTCGCCAACTTGACGAAATAAGGGCGGAAACGCTCGACGCGTCGTCGGCGTTAAAGTCGGCGGCGCTTGCCTAAACGTCGCGGTTTCTCGAAACGTCGCGACGCAAATTTTCCCGACGTTCGGCGCTTTCGTCGGCGTCGGGACGACTCCGGTTTGACGCGCAACCGTTAAAACCGGTATTTCTTGTTTCTTTTGCGGTTGCGAGCGAGAATTTTTCGCGATTTCCGAGCAAAATAAATTTCTCTTTCGCCGGTTTTGGGGTACAATAGTAAACGGCGGAATATCGGTTTTCGAGTCGAAAAAACGCGCGTTTGTCCCGATATTTCGCCTAATTGCCAAAACCGTTAGAATTCGCAAAATTTCGCAAAGAAGAGCCGCAATATGACGTCGCAAGCCTTTCGATTTATACACGCGTCGGATTTCCGTTTGGAACTTCCGGTCGACGGTCTTTCGGAATGTCCGGAGCGCTTGGAAAGCGCGATTCTCGACGCGCCCCGCGTCGCGGTCGAGCGATTGGTCGCGACGGCGCTTAAGGAAAAGGTCGACTTCGTCGTCTTGAGCGGCGACCTCCTTTCCCCGCGCGAAACCGGGCCTTGGGGGCTCCTCTTTTTGATCGAGCAGTTCGAGCGGCTCGCGTCGGAAAAGATCGCGGTTTATTGGGCCGCCGGGAAAAACGACTCGCCGGACGTCGTCCCGGCCGCGTTTCGCTTCCCGGAAAACGTTCGCATTTTCCCGGTCGGAACGGTCGAAGAGACGTTTTTCGTTCGCGAAGGCGTTCCGGTCGCGCGACTTCTCGGGACGAGCTGGGGGAAGGCGGGCGTCGCGCCTCGCGGCGGCGTCGAGTCGGTCGAAGGCGCGGACGACCTTTACACGATCGGCGTTTTTAACGGGCAGCTCCCGAACGAAGCGTTGAAGAGCGACGCGGTTCGATATTGGGCGCTCGGCGGAAGTCGCGTTCGCGAAACGATTTCGCGCAGTCCGTCGCTCGCCGTTTACGCCGGGTCGACGTTGGCGCGCAACTTCGAGGAAACCGGCGATTTCGGCGCGACGTTGGTCGAAGTCGCGGAGTCGGGGCGGACGACCGCGACGCCGTTTCGAACGTCGCCGTTGCGTTGGTCGACCGAAACGCTCGTCGTTAAGTCGGAGGAGACCGAAGAGGCGATTTTGAGCGAAGCGCGCTCCCGACTGAAAGCGATTCAGGAAAAAGCGACCGAGGAAGCGGCGTTCGCCGGACGTTCTCCGGAGGGCGATATTTGGCTCGTCGCTTGGCGAGTCGACGCGGAAGAACCGGCGTTTCAAGCGCTTCGATACGGAACGCTCGCGCAAACGCTTTTGCGCGATTTGCGAACCGATTTCGGGAAAACGGCGCCGGTCGTTTACTCCGTCGACTTTATTCCGACCGTTCCGGAGAGCGCGCCGGAAGAGCTATTCGAGCGGCAAACGATTTTGGGCGATTATTTGCGGATGTTGCGTTATTACTTGGAAAATCCGGGCGAAAAAATCGACGTCGAAGGCTTTTTCTCCGAAGAATTGCGCGATTGGGTCGCTTGCGAACGAGCGAAGCGCGCGTTGGAGAACCGACGTCGCGGCGACGACGAACCGGAAGTCGCCGAAGCGTTGCGCGTCGCGACGGAGGCGAAAGATTTTCGACCGGAACTCCCGGCGCTCTTCGACTTGCTCGCGCTCGACTCGCTCGATTCGACCGAAGACGGCGAACAAAGCGGCGACGCGGCGGACGGCGAATGGGAACGGATTCGAGCGGCGCGACGTCGCAAAGCGTTGCTCGAAGCGTCGGCGCTCGGCGTCGATTTGCTGTCGGAAAACGAAACGGTCGCGTCGATCGTCGGCGGTTTGAAGGGCGCGCCGAAAAAGAACCGCGACGTTCTCGCCGAACTGCGAAACTTGCAGAAGAATATTGAAGGAAAGGAGAGTCTCTCGTGAGAATTACGTCTCTGAAAATCGAACGCTTCGGCGTTTGGGAGGGGCTGAGCCTTCCGAAAGTTTCGCGCGGAATCAACGTCTTTTACGGCCCGAACGAAGCGGGAAAAACGACGTTGATGCAGTTCATCCGCGCCTGTTTGTACGGCGGCGCCGACGAAGAGCGCGCCCGATATATTCAAATGGCGCTCGACGGGAAAACGCGTCGCGGCGAAAAAGCCGGGTTCGGTTCGAAGCGCTTCGAAGAAACGGCGAACGCGGCGGAAACGTCGGCGTCGGCGGAACTTAAACGGATTCTCGACGGCGAGCGTCGCAAAGACGCCGACGCGGAAACGAAGCTCGACGCGGAAACGGCGGCCCGCGACGCGGCGCGCGCTTGGATCGGCGGCGCGGCGACCGTTTCGTCCGAATTCGGCGACCATCGGCTCGAACGGCGATACGTCAAACGCGACGCCGGTTGGCAGTCGGCGATCGAACGCAAGTCCGGCTTTCTCGCGGCGGAGGGGCTGATCAACTGGAGCGGGCGTTTTTATCCGCTTCCGGGGAAAAAGATCGCCGAATCGTTGGTCGTCGTCGGGCCGGACGGGACGCGCGTCGGCGATTATTTCGCGAAGTCGTTGACCTGCAATCTCGACGAAGCGACGTACAACGGCGTTTTCGCGATCGGGCTCGACGAGCTGCAACGTCTCGGCGCGTTGAACGAAACCGAAGCGGCGCAAATGCTTTACCGCTTGAGCGTCGGCGTCGACCGCGGCGCGTTCGTTCAAGTCTTCCAACAGATCGTCGCCGAGCGAAACGACCTCTTCGACGCGAAGGGGAAACCGTCGATTTTGGAAAATTTGATCGCCGAACGCGACCGAGCGCGGCGCAAGTCCGGCGAAGCGGCGGGGAATCTGCGCGAATACGCCCGATTGCTCGAAGAGCGTCGCGCCGTTTTGGAAGCGACGAAACTGCTGCAGGAACGACTTGAAAAGACGACGCGGCAAAAACGCGTTCGCGAGCTGGCCGTTCAAATCGCCGATCTTTGGGACGAACGAGACGAATCGCGTCGGCAAGTCGTCGAGATGGGGGACGTGCCGGCGGTCGAGCAAAGCGCCGTCGACGAATGCGCCGCGCTCTGCGACGTCGTCGAGGAAACCCGCAAGAAAATTAAGGAAATTAAGAACGCTTATCGAGCGCTCCGCGACGAACGGGACGCGATTCCGGTCGACGCCGCGTTGGAAGAGCTCGCGCCCCGCGTTTCGATTCTTGAAGACGATCTGCCGCGACTGCGCGAAATTGACGAAGAAGTCGGACGGTTGCAAGGCGAATTGTCGGAGCTGAACGCGAAGTTCGCCGAAGAGGACGCCCGCGTCAAGAGCGCCCGCGACGGCAAGATGACGCTGACGCCGGCCGCGCTCGACGCGATGAACGCCGCGATCGTCGCGTCGAATTTGGCGCCCGAGACGCGATTCGGAGCGAATCCGAACCCGAGCGGCGCCAACGTCGGCGGAAGCGGAGAAAACGCGTCGCTAACGCCGACGCTCCCGAACAAATTGGTCGACGAAGGCTTGTCGTTTAAGGAAGTCGAGGACTTCCGCATTCCGGCTAAAGCGGTTCGCCGTCGACGTTTGAAGCTGAAGAAATATCGCGAAGAGTTCGAAGTCGTCAAAGCGCGTTTGGCCGAGTTGGTCGAGCGGCTCGAACAAGGGTTGACGTCGCGGTCGCAACGCAATTTGACCGAAGCGATCGAGAAAACCGGCGCGCTTTTGCGCGGACTTCGCCGCCGCGTCGAGATCGAACGTTGCGTCGCCGAAATGACGCAATATCGCAAGGAGCTCGAACGACAAAACAAGACGCTGGCCGACTCGCAAGCGATTACCGGCGCGCCCCTTTACGCGCTCGGCGCCGGGGTCGTCGTCGGCGGGCTGTTGTTCGGTTTGTCGCTCTTTGGGCGAATGGAGCTGGCGGTCGGGCTCGTCGGGCTCTTGGCGACGATCGCCTGTATTTTTTACAAAACGACCGTCGAAAAGAAGAATTATCAAAAGCTCGAAGACAACCAACGCCGACTCGGCCTCCTAACGCGCCAACTCGAACAAGCGCAAGCGGAAACGAAAAAGCTCGACGAGCGTTTCCCGGCGGCGCCGAATTCGACCGCGACGCTCGAAGCGCGGTTGCAAAAGGCGAAAACCGACTTGGCGTTTTTCGAGTCGTTGGCGCCGGTCGAAGCGCAATGGCGCGAAGCGACGAAGCTCTTCCGCGCCGAGGAGGCTCGCGTTCAAAAAGCGGAAGAAGCGTTGAAGAAAGCGCGCAAACGTTGGGCGGCTTGGCTCCGCGACGCGGGGCTTCCGACGACGCTCAAACCGACGCAGGTGCGCGACTTGCTCGACCGCGTCGGCTTGACCGAAGATTTGCGCCGGCAGATCGAAGGCGTCGCCGCCGAAATCGATTTCCTCGGACGCGAACGGCAAGGAATCGTCGACCGTGTCGCCGCCGCCGTCGCGCTGCTCCCGAAACTCGACGTCGATAAAAACGCGACGCCGTTCGAGCTTGCGCCGAAACTCCGCGCCGTCGCCGAAGAATACGGGCTGTCGCAACGACGCCGCGCCGAGCTTTGGGACTCGATGGTCGCGCTGAAAAAGGAATATCGTCAATTCTTCTTGGCGCGCCGTCGACAAACGAAAGACGTTCGCCGCTTCTTGGCCGGGTATCGCGTCAAGACGACCGAAGCGCTCGTCGAGGCGGTCGAGCGATACGCGACGTATCGCCGCTTGAACGCCGCGTTCGACGAAGCGCAACGCCGCTTGGAAGTCGGAATCGGCGGTTTCTGCTCCGAAGAGGAACTCGGCGCGCTTTTGCTCGACGCGGAGGTTCGCGAAGAGCTTCCGACGGCGATCGAGAACTTGGAACGCCGCTTGGAAAGCCTCGACGCCGAACTGCGCGGCAAACTCGAACTTTCCGGGCGGCTCGGACAACAAGCGGACGCGATCGCGGCGAAAAAAGAGTCGATTCGGAGTCGTTTTGAAGCGGCGGCGCTCGACCTGCGGATCGCCGAAATGGCCGACCTTTGGCAAAGTCGCGCGATCGCGGGGCGGGCGATGGAAGACGTTCGACGCGCTTACGAACGCGAACGCCAGCCGGAAACGCTCCGCGAAGCGTCGCGTTATTTGCGCCGTTTAACGGAATCTCGTTACGTTAATATTTGGACGCCGCTCGGGGAAGACGCGCTTTACGTCGACGCGGCGGACGGCGAAACGCTCGACGTCGCGTCGCTTTCTCGCGGGACGCGGGAACAGCTTTTCATCGCGATTCGTTTGGCGCTCGTCGTTTCGTTCGAGAAACACGGGATTCAAATGCCGTTGATTTTGGACGACGTCCTCGTCAACTTCGACAATAAGCGGGCCGGAATCGCGGCGAAGGTTCTTTGCGATTTCGCGAAGGGCGGACGGCAAATCTTCCTGTTCACCTGTCACGAGCATATTTGCCGACTTTTCCTCGGCTTGAACGTTCCGGTGTGCGCGCTTCCGACGTCGAACGACCCGAAACGCCGCGCGTTCCGAGTTTTGTTGCCGCCGAAGTCGAAGCGTCGACGGAAGAATCCGGCGGAGACGCTCGTCTCGGTCGCGCCGGAAAAAGCGGACGCCGGGCCGAATTTCGCGACGCCGACGCCGAACGCCGACGCGGAACCGTCGATCGACGTCGTTGGGAGCGCGAGCGGCGGCGCCTATCGAACGCTCGAACCGGGCGAAGAACCGACGCCGCCGACTTCGGAGAGCGGGACCGCGTCCGCGCCGCAGGAAAAAACGCGCAAGCCGGATGGGGTCGTCGACGGTTCCGACGACGAGGAAACGTCGCTCCGCTTGAACGAAGACGCCGAAAATTTGCAAGGCGCGCTTTCGGTCGGCGGCGAAAACGCCGAAACGTCGCGACGTTCGACGGCGGCGATCGCGACGGAAACGGCGATCGCGACGGAAACGGCGATCGCGACGGAAACGGCGATCGCGACGGAAACGGCG
>JAFTUJ010000324.1 GCA_017466305.1 Thermoguttaceae bacterium | reverse complement strand
GTTACGCGCCCCTCCTCGCCGCGCGCTTTCCCGGCGCCGACGTTAAAACGCTCGTCGAATCCCGCGCCGCGAGCGTTTACCGGTTTTGCGCGCGACACGGCGTCGTTCGCGACGGTTCGACGGTCGACTTCCCGACGGAAATAGCGGTCGAAATTCGATTTACGGCCAAGGGCGAAGCGAACGTTCCGACCGCGCTCGCGTCGATTTGCGCCAAATATTTCCGCGAATTGTCGATGATTCCCTTCAACGATTTTTGGCGACGCGCCGTCGACGACGCGACGCTTCGTCCGACCGCCGGTTACCCGCTCGACGCCAAGCGTTTTCGCGCCGAAGTCGACGAAGCGCGACGCCGTTTAAACATTCCCGACGCCGTTTTTTGGCGCGAACGTTGACCCGTTTTTACCGCGTCTTTAACGCCTTATGAAACAGCGATTTACCCAATTTTTTCGCCGACCGAAAAACGTCGCCGCGCTCCTTGTCGCGTTACTTGGCGCCGCGCTCTTTTTCCGTTGGCAAAACGATTCGATTCAAGTCGAGCGTTTCGAATGCGTTAGCGCGAAAATTCCGGCGGCGTTCGACGGTTTCGTCGTCGTTTGCGTCGCCGACCTGCACGAAAAGGAATTCGGGTCGAACAACGCGCGACTTTTTACTAAAATTCGCGCCGCAAAGCCCGACGTTATCGCGATTTCCGGCGACTTGTTAATCGACCCGCCGCTCAACGTCGAATTTGCGCGACAATTCGTCGCCGAAGCCGCGAAAATCGCCCCGGTTTATTACGTTTCCGGCAATCACGAAGCGATCGCGCCGACGCAAACCGAGTATTTGCCGTTTGTTAAAGCGCTTGAAGAAACGGGCGCGACCGTTCTCGACGGCGAAAAAATCGAGTTGAAACGCGACGGCTCCTCGCTCGTTATCGCGGGCGTCGCCGATCCGCTCCTCGAACTTAAAGTCGACCGTCGCTTGACTTCCGAACAAATTATCGCCGAAAAATTGCGACGCGCGCCGCCGGACGAACGTTTTTACCTCCTAATTTCGCACCGCCCGGAACTCGCCGAGTTATACGCGAAACACGGCGTCGACCTCGCGCTGACCGGGCACGCGCACGGCGGGCAAATTCGCCTCCCGTTCGTCGGCGGTTTAGCCGCGCCAAACCAAGGAATTTTCCCGCGTTACGACGCCGGCGCTTATCGAATCGGCGACTCGACGACGATCGTTTCGCGCGGTTTGGGGCCGAGTATTTTTCCGACGCGTTTGTTCAACCGTCCGCACCTTGTCGTTTGCGAGCTGAAGACGCGAACAACGACGCAACCAGCCGTCAATTAACGTTTTAACAACAACCCGTTTTCGCCGGGCGACTCGACGCGTTTCAAGTTGTCGCCTCCGCGTTGAACGTTTAATTTTAAGAGTCCTAAGAGTTTGAAAATGCCTTACTTCGGAGTTCACGAATCGATTTCCGGCGGAGTCGAAAACGCCGTTTACGCGGCGGCGGCTCACGGTTTCGATTGCGTTCAAATTTTTTCGAAAAACAGTAATCGCTGGGTCGCGAAACCGCTCGAGCCGAAATCGGCGCAAAAATTCCGGGACGCGATGACGCAAACCGGCCTTATCGCTCCGCTTATCCACGACTCTTACCTAATCAACTTAGCGTCGCCGGAAGCGGAGCAGCTCGAAAAATCGCGCGCCGCTTTTACGGACGAACTCGTTCGAGCGGACGTTCTCGGCGTCCCGAACGTCGTGATGCATCCCGGCGCGGCGAAAGAAGATACGCGAGAACACGGGTTGCGCCGCGTCGCCGAATCGCTCGACGGCATTTTCGCCTCCCTTCCGGAAACGAACCGCGTTCGCGTTCTCCTCGAAACGACCGCCGGTCAAGGCACGTACCTCGGTTCGCGCTTCGAAGAGTTGGCGCAAATCGTTGAATTTTCGTCGTTTAAAGACCGTCTCGGCGTTTGTTTCGACACGTGTCATACCTTCGCCGCCGGTTACGACTTCGGAACGCCGGAAAAATACGACGCCGTTTTCGCCGATTTCGATCGAATTATCGGCCTCGACCGCCTTTGCGCGTTTCACCTAAACGACTCCGTTAAAGGACTTGGAAGCAAAGTCGACCGACACGCGCACATCGGTCGCGGCGAACTCGGGCTCGAGCCGTTCCGCTTGATCGTCAACGACCCGCGTTTCGCCGATCTGCCGATGTATCTCGAAACGCCGAAAGGCGAAACCGACGAAGGCGATTGGGACGTCGTCAACCTGAAAACGCTCAAAGATTTGATCCAATAGCGCAAAAATTTCCGCGATTTTTATCGCTCGTTTTATCGACGCAACTCGCGTCAAATCAAGCCTTTATCACGAAAGGAATTCCCGATGAAAAAGAACCTGCTGACGGCGGCGCTCGCCGTTCTTTTCGCGGCGGCGACCGCGGTTTCGAGCTTCGCGTTCGACGAATACAACGTTTGGCCCGGCGTCGCGCCCGGCGAAAAAGCGGAAGCGAAAAAGCCGACTTACGAATATTGGAAGCCCGAGAAAAAAACAACCGACGCCTGCCTCGTCGTCTGCCCGGGCGGCGCCTACAACGGGCTCGCTTACGGTCACGAAGGAGACAAAATCGCGAAATTCTTTACGAGCAAAGGGATTACGGTCGTCGTTCTGAAGTACCGCGTCCCCCGACGCGAAGGGATTCCGAAGCACATGGCCGCTTGGCAAGACGCGCAACGCATGATCCGCGTCGTCCGCAGCCGCGCCGCCGAATGGGAAATCAACCCCGAAAAGATCGGTATCCTCGGTTTCTCCGCGGGCGGGCACCTCACGCTGATGACCTCGACGACGAGCCAAACCGCGTCTTACGAACCGGTCGACGACGTCGATAAACTCCCGTGCCACGTCAACTTCGCGGTTCCGGTCTATCCGGCTTACGTCCTCGAAGACGGCGCCGACGGCCCGAACGCCGGCAAGGGCAACAACTCGACGATGGTCGGCGACTTCGCGTTCGACGACAAGACGCCGCCGATGTGCTTAATTCACGGCGATAACGACGTTTACTCGCCGATGGGTTCGGTCGCGGTCTATTCGAAATTGCGCAAAATGAACATCCCGGCCGAAATGCACATTTACGCCGGCGTCGCGCACGGTTTCGGCGGCAACCCGACCGACAATCACGTCGGCGACTGGATGAACCGCGTCGCCGCTTGGATGAAAGCGCTCGGCTTCTAACGTTTGTCGCATCAAACGCCGCGTCGCTTCGCTCGGCGCTTAACCCGCCGTTGTTGTTGACGTTACGCGGCGTTTACATTTCGTCGTTTCCCCTGAACCTCTCCCCCCTTTCCTTCCCTTTCGACGAGAAAAACCGATGAAAACTTTCCTTGCAACGGCGGCGTTCGTCGTCGCGGCGACGTTTTCCGGCGTCTCCGCTTTTGCGTTTGACGAATTTAACGTTTGGCCCGACGTCGCGCCCGGCGCCGCAAGCTCCGACGTTAAACCGACTTACGAATATTGGAAACCGGCGAAAAAAACGACCGACGCTTGCCTCGTCGTTTGCCCGGGCGGCGCCTACAACCGCCTCGCTTACGAACACGAAGGAAAAAAGATCGCGCAATTCTTTACGGAACAAGGCGTTACGGTCGTCGTTTTGAAGTATCGCGTTCCTCGTCCGAAAAACGCGCCGAAACACCTCGCCGCTTGGCAGGACGCCCAGCGCACGCTACGCGTCGTTCGCAGCCGCGCGGCAGAATGGGGCGTCAACCCTGAAAAGATTGGAATCCTCGGTTTCTCGGCGGGCGGTCACTTGACGTTAATGGTTGCGACGTCGAGTCAAACGGCGGCTTACGAACCGCTCGACGACGTCGATAAACTCCCTTGCCACGCGAACTTCGCGATACCGGTCTATCCGGCTTACGTCGTCCAAGGCGGCGAAAACGGCTCGAACCCCGGCATTCGCAACAAGACGGAAATGGTCGCCGATTTCGCGTTCGACGACAAGACGCCGCCGATGTGTTTCATTCACGGCGACGCGGACGTCTGCTCGTCGACCGGCTCGATCGCGGTTTACTCGAAACTTCGTAAAATGAATATTCCGGCGGAGTTGCACATTTACGCCAAGGCGCCGCACGGCTTCGGCGGCAATCCGACCGACGACCATCTCGGCGATTGGTTAAACCGCGTCGCCGCTTGGATAAAAGCGTCCGGCTTCTAACGTTCGCCGCGTTGCGACGTCGAGTCGCTTAGCGTCTCGTTACCCCAGTCGTCGCGTCGCTTAGCGTCTCGTTACCCCCGTCGTCGCGTCGCTTAGCGTCGTTAACCTCCCGTCGTCGCGTCGGTCGACGCGACGTCGTTTCCCCCGACGAAAGTTTCCCCCGACGAAAGTTTCCCCCGACGAAAGTTTCCCTCCACGAAAGGAAAATCCGATGAAAAAACGCCTTTTGCCGGTCGCCGCGCTCCTCGTCGCGACGCTCGCCTTTTGCCGTTTCGCTTGCGGAGCGGAAACGTTTCCGCTTTGGCCGGACGTCGCGCCGGGAGCGGCAAGTTCCGACGTCAAGCCGACTTACGAATATTGGAAACCCGAAAATAAAACGAGCGATTCTTGCCTTATCGTTTTCCCCGGCGGCGCTTACGAGTATTTGACGCTCGGTCGCGACGCCAAGCAACTAACGCGTTTCTTTAACGAACGCGGCGTTACGGTCGTCGTCCTGAATTACCGCGTCCCCCGCCCGAAAAACGGCCCGAAACACCTCCCCGCTTGGCAGGACGCCCAGCGCGTTATCCGCGTCGTTCGCAGCCGCGCCGCGGAATGGGGGCTCGACCCCGAGAAGATAGGCGCGCTCGGCCTTTCGGCGGGCGGTCACCTGACGCTGATGGCGGCGACGTCGAGTCAAACGGCGGCTTACGAACCGGTCGACGACGTCGACAAGCTCCCTTGCCACCTCAATTTCGCGGTTCCCGTTTACCCGGCTTACGTCCTCGAAGACGGCGCGAACGGCCCGAACGCCCAACGCGGAATCGACGCGCCGATGGTCGACGACTTCGCGTTCGACGACAAGACGCCGCCGACGATTCTGTTACACGGCGACGCGGACGCTTACTCGCCGAACGGTTCGGTCGCCGTCTATGTTAAGCTGCGCAAAATGGGCGTTCCGGCGGAACTGCACATTTACGCGAACGTTCCGCACGGTTTCGTCGGAAATCCGCCCAGCGGCAAACCGGTCGACGATTGGCTCAACCGCGTCGACGCTTGGCGGCAAGCGAGCGGTTGTTAAGGGGGCGACGCGCGCAAACGTCGCCAATTTTAACAACGCGCCCTCCAACGATAAAAAATTTTATTAAAATTAGAAAAATTTTTACCAATTTTTTTTGTCGGGCTCCTCTTAATGTTAAACGCGATTGTTTTGAACAACGCTCGCGTTTTGTTTCGGCGTTAATTCGACGTCGTTATTTCCTTTTAACGCCAGCACCACCTAACGCATAATGTTAAGGAGAACGTTTATGTCCGCGTTATATCCGTTGTTGCGACGCTTGTCCGCGTCGTTTTTCAGCGGCGTCGTCGGCGCGCTTGCGTTTACGGCGTCGCTGGAACCAGTTTTCGCGCAAGGCTTTTTAACGGAAACTCCGTCGCCTTCGCGTCCCGCGCCCCGCGTTGCGTCAATTCGCCTCGAACAACTTTCCGTCGACGCGGATATCGAAAATTCGGTTGCCCAAGTCGTCGTTTCCCAAACCTTTAACAATACCGGAAGTTCGACTTACGAAGCGTCCTTCCTTTTCCCGTTGCCTTACGACGGCGCCGTCGACTCCTTAACCTTCTTCGTCGAAGGGCAAGAATTCGCCGGCCAACTTCTCGACGCGGCCGAAGCGCGCAAGCGTTACGAAGCGATCGTTCGGCAAAATCGCGACCCCGCCCTCCTCGAATGGATCGGAACCGGTCTCTATCAAACGAACGTTTTCCCGATTCCGCCGGGCCAAGCGCGCACGGTCGAATTGCGTTATACGCAACTTCTCCGCCAACAAGACGGTTTAACCGAATTTTCCTTCCCGACCAAATGCGCTCGACAAAATGTCGCGCCGGGTAAAACGAGCTTCTCCGTCCGCATTACCGGCGAAACGGAAATCAAAAACGTTTACTCGCCCACCTTCGACCTCAACGTCGAACGCGTCGCCCCCAACGTCGTCAAAACGACTTGCGTTCTTGAAAACCAAACGCCGACGCGCGATTTTCGCTTATTCTTCGATCAAAACGCCGACCAATTGTCCGCGAAGCTCCAAAGTTATCGGCCCAACCCCAACGAAGACGGTTACTTCCTCCTGTTGGCGTCGCCGAAAATCGTTTCCGAGCAAACGACGCGTCCGACGAAAACGATCGTGTTTGCGCTCGATATTTCCGGCAGTATGTCCGGCGAAAAAATCGAACAAGCGCGCGAATCGTTAAAGTTCGTCCTTTCGCGACTTAACGACGGCGATAAATTCAACGTCGTCCTCTTCGGAACCGACGTTCGTTCCTTTTCCGAAAAACTCCGGGTCGTCGACGCCGCGTCGCGAACCGAAGCGCTCGCCTTTGTCGACGCCGTTCGCTCGCGCGGTTCGACCAACATCGAAGACGCGTTAAACGTTTCCTTCGCTCAACTTGCGCAAGACGACTCCGCCAACCCGAAATACCTCTTTTTCTTCAGCGACGGCGAACCGACGACCGGCGAAACGAACGAAATGAAGTTGGCGCAAATCGCCCGCGAGAAAAACGACGGCGCGCGCTTCTTCTCGTTCGGCCTCGGTTACGACGTAAACTCCCGCCTACTCGACCGTTTCGTTCGCGACGGTCGCGGGCAAGGCGAGTACGTCAAACCGGACGAAAACATCGAAGAACGCGTCGCGGCGCTGTACAACCGCGTCGGCGTCCCCGTTTTCACCGGCGTCGAATTCCAATTCAAATCGAAGGAAAACGCGGCGGCGCAATACTTTACGAACCAAGTTTACCCGGATGGAAAAATCGACGTTTACGCGGGCGATCAACTCGTTCTCGTCGGACGTTACGCGACGTCGGGGCCGATCGAAATTCAAGCGAAAGGGCTGGTCGACGGTAAAGAAGTCGCGTTTTCCTTCGAAGGAACCTTGGCTAACGAAAGCGTCGACTCGACTTACGCGTTTGTCGAACGCCTTTGGGCGACCCGCCGCGTCGGCGAAATCGTCGACCGCCTCGACCTCGACGGTCCTAACGACGAACTGATGAACGAGTTGCTCGAACTCTCGAAAAAACACGGGATTATGACGCCGTATACCGCGTTTTTGGCCGACGATTCCGTCGCGCTCGACGCGACCGCCGAAAACGCCCGACGCGCCGCCGGAAATTTCAAAACGCTCGCGTCGCAAACGTCGAATCGATCGGGATTTGCGCAACGTTCGTTGAAACAGTCGTTCCGAGGCGCCGCCAACCTCGCGGCCGAATCGGCGGTCGCGGATGAAATGGCGATGGCCGCCGCGCCGCCCGCCGCGTCCCGACCGCTTGGCTTCGGCGGAGGCGGAGGCGGTTTCGCCGCGGG
>JAFTUJ010000323.1 GCA_017466305.1 Thermoguttaceae bacterium | reverse complement strand
GCCGTCGACGCGACCGACGCGACAAGCGCGACGCTAACGCTCGACGGTCAAACCGTTTACGGCGACGCGTCGAACGCCGCCGTCGAGTTGACGGGAAGCGCGAAAATCGACGAACGCGGCTTGACCGCGCAATCCTTAAACCTTCCCCAAGGGCCAACCTTAACTCTTAAAGACGGAAGACTTAGCATACAACGCTTAACAACGAGCGCCGGTTCTCAAATCGTTGGACAAGGCGTCGTCGACTTCCCTTCGAACGGACGTTGGACGGACGACGGCGCAACGTTAAACGGCGTCGCAATTTCTCAATACGACGCCGCGTCGAGCGGCATTCAAATTATTTATCGTTTCGACGCGTCGGAAATTCTCAACGCGTTTAACGACGGAGTTTACCGCTGGACTTCCGCGGCGCTCGACTCGGGGACGCTTCCCTTCGAATTCGGAAAATACGGCCTCGACGCCGACGGCGTCGGCTCTTACCAACCTATTTACAACTCGTCGCAACCGATTCTTGACACGACGTCGCCCGTTTACGAAACCGCGTCCGATTGGAACGGCGAAACCCTAAAAACGGTCGTTCACGCGACGCCGGAAGCGGGTTGGAACTTTTACCGCGTCGAAGTCCCGTCGTTCGCAAACCTCGGCGGCGCCAAGGTTTATCACGGCGGGCAAACGACGCGTTACTTCGTCTTTTGGAACGCCGATTACGAACCCGAGCCGACTTACTATTATTGCGGCGGCGCAACCGGTTCTTTCACAACGACTTCCGACTGGTCGCTTAGCGCCGACGGAATCGCGAAATTCGAGGGCGCGCCGATAACCCAAAACGCGACGTTCTTCCTTCCGGTTTCGGCGACGCTCCGCGACTGCCCGCGCGACCACACGCAAATATCCGCCTTATTCCCTTCTATCGTCGACGTTTACAACTCCGACGGTCGTCGTCTTTTCGACGCCGAAGCGCGACTCGTTTCCGTCGGCGTTCCGACGCCGAGCGCGCCCGAATTTTACGTCGGAAAGGGCGGAACGAGCGGATTTTGGACGCAATGCGACGGCGCGACGCTTTATCGCGTCGAAGCGGTCGACGCCTCCGCGACCGGACTAACGACGTCGAATCGTTGGCTCGACGCAAACGAGCTTAAAGCCAAGACTTGGCGCGTTCGCGTCGCGGCGCCGATTTACGGCGGCGTCGAAAAATGGTCGACGCAAACAACCGCCGTTCAACCGTTTAGCGCGCTCGTCGAAAAACCGAGTTACGACGACGCGACCGCCGGCAACGCGTTCGAACTTGTTTACGCCGACGATTTCGACGGCGCTCGCGACGCGACGGTCGAACGGTCGAGCAAGAGCGACGCCGCGTCGACAATTCTTACGCGAAACTTTGCGGGCGGGGAGTTTACGGACGTTCCGGAGACGTTCGACGAATACGTTTATCGCGTTTCTTGGACGCCGTCGCCGGAGAACGTTTGGCTCGAAACGACCGCCGCGCCTTGGTTTGTCGCCGACGGATTCGACGCGAAAACGCAAACGAATTTTATTACGACGCCGAGTCGCGCTTACGAAACGCCGACTTTCGCGGCGCGAATCGAGAAAAAATCGAACGGCGAACTCCTGAAACGGCAAGACGTTGCGAAAATTTCTTACTCGCTCTTTGAAACTCGCGACCATTGGGCGACGCGCGCCGAACGCCTCGCCGTCGGGCCGGACGGGAGTTATTGGCGACACGACGTCGAAATCCCGGCGGCGACCGTTCGCGATTCCCTTCTCGTCGACCCTAACTTTTGGTCGCTGGACGAGATCGGCGCGAACTTCGTCTTCTCGCCGCGCGACGGACGCCCGTTCTTCCCGGGGCCCGGCGCCTACCTCGTTCGGACGACGCTCGAAACGACGAACGGTCGGCGAATCGTCGTCGAGTTTTCGGCGCAAGTCGAATAAAAACGGAAATTACGTCGTTCTCCACCGTTAACGACAAGAAGTAAAAAACGCCGTCGCGTTCCGAAGACGCGGCGGCGTTTTCCTTTGTCAAGCGGTTATCGAACCTGTCTCAACCGTTATCGATTAACAACTTACGGCGCGTACTGTTCGCACGGTTCGACGTCGAGAAGCGGCCACACCAGCTCGCCGCGCTTTTGCGCCTCCTCGTCTTGGAACGCGCCGAGTCGTAAAGCGTTCGCGTCCAACCACATAATGAACGCTCGACGGTCGGCGTCCGACACGGCGTCGCGATGCGTTTCGTCGAACAAAATCTTGCCGAGCTTCGACTCCGACGCGCCGACGCGACCCGGGCGAGAACGCGACCCGCCGTGCGGCCCGGTCGTCGTCAACCCGCCGCGCATCGAGCCGCTATAGTAGTAAACGTAAGGCCGCAAATCTTCGTGTTCCATCGACTTAGGCCCGGCGTTTTTCTCGATATGACACCCGACGCAGCGCTCTTCGGCGATCGGTTTGATCAGGCGATAATAGTTGATCGGCTCGACCGGGCCGCATTCCGGTTCGAGTTTCGACGGCGCGCGACGGAACGCCAACGGCTGCGCGGACTTAGCGTCGTTCGCGACGCTCGCCGTCTCCGGCTCGTGACAGCCGACGCAAACCAAATTTTCGCCGGGATGTACGAACGCGGCGGAACGCATCGTCTGCACCGCCATTCCGTTCTCGTCCAACGCTTGGAAAATCAACTGTTTACCGCTCGGCGCTTCGAAAAACGCGCTCCCGTCGGCCTCGACCGGAACCGTCCCGAGCGGAATTCGCGGGGTGTTCTCGGTCGCGTATCCGATAAAGGGCGTATCCATCCAGGGGTTCGCCTTCGGAACAACCTGCAGAACGCGCAAACTCTTAATCGGTCGATCTTGCGGGAACGGGCGGTCGGTCAGGTTCACATTGACGACGCCGATCGTCGACGTTTTGTCGACGGTCGCGAAGTCTTCTCCTTGCGCCGTTTGTTGCGCGACGACCGGCGGTTTCGGACGGGCGCGCAACGGAATCGGCTCCGTCAACCGCAAGCGCGGGTCGTATCCGATCGGCAAAATTTCGCGCTCGACGAGGAGTTCTTCGTTGCCGTATCGGTCGAGTAAAACCAAGTCTTCCCAAGAGTTGCAGAGGTACAAGTCTTCGCTCAACGCCCAAGGCGCGCCGTATCGGTATTGGGCGCGGTCCGGGCCCTCCGACTCCGGAAACGCTTCAAACGGCGTAATGCGGCGGATTTGGCTCATATGATTGTCGTTCGGAACGCGCAAGTCGAGCAAACACAACGACCCGAACGTCTCGCCGTGATGCGGCGCGGCGGTGAAAATATAACGGTGCGAGTCCGGAATCGGGCGAAATTGCATCTGCGTCATCGGAAGGCCCGACGGCGCGCACTCGCAGGCGCCGAAGCGGTGGTCGCCGTGTTCGCAATCCTCGAACGTATCCCAAGGGAACGGGTAATTTCCCTGCGG
>JAFTUJ010000322.1 GCA_017466305.1 Thermoguttaceae bacterium | reverse complement strand
GCGCCGCATGAACCTGATGCTCCACCTCGGCGTCTTCCAACTCGACGAGACCGGACGCTGGATCGACCCGGGAACCATCGACGAAAATCTCCTGCGCAACGCGATGGCCGACGTCGGAACGTCGCAAGACGCGTTGGCCGGACTCGACCGACTCCCGACGTTCGAGCAACTTTCCGGCGGTCGTTCGCCCGAAGCGGTTCGTCAAATGACCGGCGACGCCGATTGGGGAACCGCCGGAAGCGGAACTCCGAATCCGGTCGCCAATCCGGCCGCGGCGCCTCAAAACGTCGTTTCGCCGACTCCCGCGAACGCGCCTTTGCCGCCGTATCCGCCGACGCCCGTCGCGCCGCCGACCGCGACGTATCCGCCGACCGCGACTTACTCGGCGCCCCCGGCGGTTCCGGTCGCGACGCGCCCCGGCGTTTCGCTTCAACGTTGACGCGAAACGACCGAACGCGACGGCAAACGTCGGAGCCAAACGACGCTAAAACGTCGAAACGTTAAAACGAAAAGAGCGACGGAGCTTAAACTCCGTCGCTTTTTTTGCGTTCGCGCGGCGCGTTGGATAGTGGCCGTAGCGAAACGACGATTTTACCAAAATTAGGAAAAACTTTTAAGATACGCTTGGCAGACTGCGTTATTCGACTTAGAATGTAATTAGTTTTGCTTTTTAACGTAAAAAAAGGAAAACTAATTTTGCGATTAGGAGGAAAATAAAGATGACGGGCGCAACGGCGTTAGAAAGAATTATTATAAAGGCAAAGCGATATTGCCGTCGGTTTTGAATTCTGTGTTAAATTTGACGGACGGAGGCTTGCTTGATTCGACGCAGCGTCTTGCCGCTATTTCGAATGCGTTGTTTTCGTTGCGTAAGGAAATTAAACGCGAGACAACGCAAAACGGTCTTGATAAATGCCTTATCGACACGTCGCCGTTTTTTTCCGGCGGCGCCGAGTTGGCTTGGCATGCTTCCGACGCGTTGATCGTGCCGGTTCGCACCGATCGTCAGTCGATTAATTCCTTTGAGTTGCTGATAAAAACGATGCAGTCGTCCGCGAGTTTCCGGAAGTACGCCGATAAATTGGAGGGCTTCCGCACGCCTAAAATTCACGCCGTTGTTTTGACGCATTGCGGTTGGTCGACGCGTTCCGGCGCTCGTTCGACGCCGAATCAGCGGACGAAGGTTTATTTGCAACAATGTTTCGATATTATGTCGCGCAATCGCCGACTGTTAAGCGCCGACAATCCGGAAAATCATCTTTTTATTTTAGACGATTTTCTTGGTTCCGGGCGCGTTTCGTCGTTGGAATCGAAACCGATCGAACTCTTAAAACAAGGGGATACTAAAACGTTTGATCGCGTTAAGGTTACCGTCAACGCCGCCGTTGAAAAGTACAAAAATGAGTTGCGTTTTATTCATCGCCTGCTTTGGCGAGGCGGTCGGCGAGCGGAGCGGCGATTTCGCGATTTTGTCAATATTACTATAGAGACGCATTTTTTCTCCGCTTTTTGGCTTCTTTTCGGCGAAATCGCTTGCAACCGGCGGCGCGATTTTTTATAATCGACGTAAAACGAGCGTCGCGACGGGCGACGTTGGAGAACGACGGGCGCGGCGGCGGTCGCGAGCGTCGTCGTCGACGAACGGCAAAAAACGGGAGAAAAGAAAATGAAGAAAAGCAAAAAAACGACGCGGCGCTTCGCTTGGTCGGCGGCGCTCGGGTTGACGGCGGTTCTCGGCGGCGCTTGCGGCGCGGCGTCGGCGTTCGCACAGTCGGACGGCGTTCCTTGGGGCGGATACGACGCGCTCGGGCGCAATATCGTCGGACAAAAACCGGACGACCCGGCTCGCGTCGCGATTCGCGACGATAAAACGATCGGCATTTTTTACTTCCTTTGGCTCGACCCGACCTCGATCATTCCGACCGACAAAAACGCGCCGAAAGACGCGCCGCGCCCCTACGACCTAACGAAAATCCTCGAAAAAGACCCGAACGCCGTTCGCAACGAAAACGACGCGCTCCTCGGAACGAACGGACAAATGCACTTCTGGGGCGAGCCGCTTTACGGGTATTACGACTCCCGCGACCCTTGGGTCGTGCGCCGTCATATGAATCTGCTCGCCGACGCCGGGGTCGACGTCTTGATTTTCGACACGACGAACGCCGTTACGTACCCGCACGTCTACCTGCCGCTTTGCGATCTCCTTCTCGAAATGAAGGCCGACGGCGAAACCGTTCCGCAAATCGCGTTCATGACGAACACGCAAGTCGGCCCGACGACGCAAAAAATTTGGGACGAATGCTATTCGAAGGAAAAATACGCGCCGCTTTTCTTCATTTGGGAGGGCAAGCCGCTTATTCTGTCGAATCCGGCGGAGGTTCCGGAGGGCCTGCGCGACAAATTCACCTTCCGAACCGCGTACTGGCCGACGTTCGGGATGAAGAACACGCAAGACGCTTGGCACTGGGTCGCCGCGTATCCGCAGCCGTATTCTTGGACGAAAGACGAAAAAACGCCGGAACAGGTCAACGTCTCGACGTCGCAAAACCTCGCTCGCGACGCCGCCGGGCTCCCGGTTTGGATGAGTCGCGAAACGGCGCGCGGTCGCTCGTTTTACGTTCCGGAACCGGACGCCGCCGGGAAAGTCGATTACGAGAAATGGCGCGAGAACCCCGACCCGAACGTCGGAAAAAATTACGCGCAGCAGTGGGAGCGCGCTTTCGAACTCGACCCGCCGTTCGTCTTCATTACCGGCTGGAACGAATGGGTCGCCGGACGTTGGAAGATCGGCGAAAACCGGTATATGTTCGTCGACCAATTCAACCAAGAGTACAGCCGCGACGTCGAACCGTCGCGCGGAATGCACTTCGACAATTACTATTGGCAAACGGTCGACGGAATTCGCAAATATAAGGGAACGCCCGACTTGCCGGCGCCGATTAAAGAGCCGACGACGATTTCGTTCGCGTCGGACGCCGATTTCGCGCAATGGGCCGCCGTCGAGCCGACGTTCCGCGATCACGTCAAGGAAACGATTCCGCGCGACTTCCCGGGCGTCGGCGGAACGCATTACCGCGACGCGTCCGGGCGCAACGACATAACGTTCGCGAAGGTCGCTCGCGACGCGGAAAACGTCTATTTTTACGTCGAAACGCGGGAGGCGATTCGACCGGAAACGCCGAACGGGCTCTGTTTGGGGCTCGACCTCGACGGCGACAAGACCGGTTGGCGCGGCGTCGACTTGCTGATCGGACGCTCGTACTCCGCCGACGGAAGCGTTAGCGCCGAACGTTTCGACGCGAAAAACGCGCCCGCCGAAGCCGCTTGGAAGACGAGCGCGACCGTCGACGGCGTTCGTTGGAAGCTCGACGGGAACAAGTTGCAGATTTCCGTTCCGCGAACGATTTTGAGCGCCGATTTCGTTTCGTTCAAATGGTTCGACGCCGTTCCGTTCGAGTCGCCGGAAGACCTCTATTTGAAGGGGGACGTCGCGCCGGAAAGCTCGTTCTTCTATCGCGCCGATTTCGACTTTTGACCGGAGTTAAGCGTTCGACGGTAAAGCGTTAAAACGCGGTTTCGGAGGCGGCGCGTCTTCCGAAACCGCGTTTTTTTGTCGACGGCGGCGCGAAAACCGCTCTTGCGGCGTCGGCGAAAAAATGTTAAACTGGCGACGGTAACGCCCGGAAACGGATTGAAGGGCGCGTTTTCCGAAGACGGTCGCTCGTTAAAGCGGCGGTCGACGGTTCGACGAACAAGCGACGAAGGAGCGCGAAATATGTTGCGACGACAAACGAAACGGCAAACTTGGGCCCGCGTTGGCGGCGTTCTTTTGAGCGCGGCGGCTTTGACCGGCGCCGTTGGAACAACTTCGACGGCGGCGGAGGCGAACGCCGTCGACGCGCGCTCGACCGCGGCGCTCGCTTCGACGGCGAACGGCGCGAATCCGTTCGCGGCGCGAATCGTCGTTTTGGAGTTCGCGTCGAAAACGGACG
>JAFTUJ010000321.1 GCA_017466305.1 Thermoguttaceae bacterium | reverse complement strand
CCTTCGCAACCGCGGGAAAAGCGGAGCCCGAGTTCGTTTTGCGCTTCCGGAAAGCCGCCGCTTGCCGCTTGTTCGAGCAAACGGAGTTCTTCGACCGAATCGCGCGGCGTTCCGCGACCGACGGCGACGCAACGAGACGCTAAAAACGCCGCCTCCGCCGAACCGGTTTCCGCTTCCAAGCGGAGCCAACGAACGCAATCTTGCGCCCGACGGTCGTCGAACGAACCGTCGGCCGTTTCGCGCCCGAGCGTCAAACGAGCTTGCGCGTCGCCGCGTTCCGCCGCTTCGAAGAGCCAACGCGCCGCCTCGCGTTCGTTGGCGTCGCCGCCGATTTGACGCAACTGACAAGCGAGTTCGGTTTGCGCCGTCGCGAAGCCGCCCGCCGCGCTCCGACGCAACAGTCGCAACGCTTCGTCGGCGTTCGCGTCGCGCCCCCAACCGTTCCAAGCGAAGATCGCGAGAAAGTAAAACGCCGGAGCAAAACCGGTCGCCGCCGCGCGCTCGAAGAGGCGCAACGCTTCGTCGCGGTCGACTGAAATTTCGTTCGGAATTTCGTTCGGAATTTCGTTCGGAGTTTCGTTCGGAGTTTCGTTCGGAGTTTCGTTCGGAGTTTCAACCGGGGCGCCGGACTCCGTTGGCGGGGCGCTTGCGTCGGCGGATTGCGAAAAGGAACGCCCGTAAAGACGCGCCAAGCCGAGCGAACAGAGCGCGTCCGGATTCTCGACGTCCGCCGCGCGCCGGTAAAACTCGAACGCTCGCCGCTCGTCGCGCTCGACGCCGAGCCCCGTCTCGAACGCGAAACCGACGTCGTAAAACGCGACGCCGAGCCCCGCCTCCGCCGCGCGCCAACTCCAAGCGAACGCCGCCTCGAACGCTCGCTCGAGCCAAGCGCGCTCCGCCTCCGCGTCTTGCGGAACGCCGATTCCGTACCGATAACAAACGGCGAGACCTTCGAGCGCCGCCGCGTCGTCGCCCGTTCGCGCTTCCCAAAAGAAGGAAAAGGCGCGGTCGCGGTCGCGCTCGACGACGCCTTCGCCGTCGAATAAGATTTCGCCGACGAGCCCGAGCGCCGCCGGACGTTCGTCGAACGCGCCTTGCTCCAACGCTCGACCGCCGCAGTCGAACGCCGCTGGAACGTCCGGCGCGACGCCGAGCCCGAACCGGAAAGCGCGAGCGAGCCCCGTTTGCGCGTTCGCGTCGCCCGCTTCCGCGCCTTGGCGTCGGAGTTCGAACGCTCGGGACCAATCGCGTTCGACGCCGCGACCGTCCTCGTAAAGACGCGCCAACGGTTCGGACGCGGAGAGGTCGCCCGCGTCGATAAGCTCTTGTAAACGGCGCGCTTCTTGGCGCCAACGGGTCGCGTCGGCAGGTTCCGGCGTTTCGAAGCAATTTTCGGGAGCGTTCATTAATTCAATTCGGCGGCGCGTTAAACGTTGAGGAAAGTTGAGGAAAATAGGCGAAGGGAAAAAGGAAAAACGAACGCGACGGGCGGCGAACGGCGAGTCGCGCTTTTGAATCGGGGGCGGGGGATTGGCGGAAACGACGCTTGACAAACCGACGGACGCCGCGTTACGTCCAAAGTTTGCGGTCGAGCGCGCGGTATCCGATCGCTTCGAAGAGGTGCGGCGTCTCGATATTTTCCGCGTCCTCCAAGTCGGCGATCGTTCGAGCGACGCGCAAAATCTTGTCGTGCGCTCGGGCCGAAAAGCCGAATTCGTTCATCGCCGACTCAAGAACGGAGCGCCCCGCGTCGTCGAGCTTCGCCCAACGTTCGAGTTCGCGACGGCGCATTTGCGCGTTCGTTCGAATCGTCGACCCGGCGTACCGCTTCGCTTGAATCGCTCGCGCTTTCAAGACTTGCGCTCGAACTTCGGCGCTCGACGTTCGCGGCGCGTCGGACGAAAGTTCGAGGTAGGAAACCGGCGGCGTCTCGATGTGAATATCGATTCGGTCGAGGAGCGGGCCGCTGACGCGCGCCATATACTTCTCGATCTGCCCGACCGAACAGCGGCAGGCGCGGCGCGGGTCGTTGCGGTATCCGCAGGGGCAAGGGTTCATCGCCGCGATCAGGACGAAATTCGCCGGGAACGTTTCGGTCCGAGCGGCGCGCGAGATCGTCGCTTTGCCGTCTTCGAGCGGTTGCCGCATCGCTTCGAGCGTCGAGCGGCGGAACTCCGGCAGTTCGTCGAGGAAAAGGACGCCGTGGTGCGCCAAGCTGATTTCGCCGGGCGTCGGCTTCGCTCCGCCTCCGACGAGACCGGGCGCGCTGATCGAGTGGTGCGGCTCGCGGAACGGTCGCGTCGCGACGAGCGGCGCTTCGCCGTTGATTTTTCCGACCGCGCTGTAAATTTGCGTCGTTTCGAGCGCTTCGTCGAGCG
Organism: Thermoguttaceae bacterium; assembly: GCA_017466305.1. GTDB lineage: Bacteria > Planctomycetota > Planctomycetia > Pirellulales > Thermoguttaceae > RUG369. The sequence continues at coordinate 1,805 of JAFTUJ010000321.1, read as the reverse complement.
TCGGCGGCGGAAGAATCGTTGGAACGCGCTTGGCGAGCATCGTTTTCCCGGTTCCGGGCGGGCCGATCATCAGCATATTATGCGCGCCCGCCGCCGCGATGGTCGCCGCTCGTTTCGCGCTTTCTTGGCCGAGCACGTCGGCGAAATCGACGTCGTATTGCGAAAGCCGCTCGAAAAGCGCGTCGGAAAGACCGGCTTTCGGTTCGATTTTGAGCGCGCCGCTCAAGAAGCCGACCGCGTCGTTCAAGCGGGAAATCGGGATCGCGTCGATTCCGTCGACGATCGCCGCTTCGCTTGCGTTCGCCGCCGGAACGAGAATTCCGCGCAAACCGGCCCGCGCCGCCGCGAGCGCCGACGCCAAAACGCCCCGACAAGGCCGCGTCGAACCGTCGAGCGCCAACTCGCCGACGACCGCGTATTCCGCCAAACGCTCCGACGAAAACTGACCCGACGCCGCGATCTCGCCGAGCGAAATCGGCAGGTCGAACGACGCCGCGTGTTTCGGCAAGTCCGCCGGCGCCAAATTGACGACGACGTCTCCCGCCGGAACGCCGAAGCCGCTGTTCGCGATCGCCAACTTGACGCGGAACGCGCTCTCGCGAACGACCGTCTCCGCCAAGCCGACGATCGTCGTTTTCCCTTCGTCTTCCTTACTTTTCGCGACGCCGCGCCCCGAAACGTCGACTTCGACCTCGACCGGCGTCGCGGAAACGCCTTGAAGCGAAAACGTTTTAACTTTGATTAGCATTTCAATAATCCTTGGCGGGGAGGGCGGCGAAACGACGTTCCCGTTTTCCGTTTTTCGACGGGCGTTTTGGTCGGCGCGTCGGCGTTCGGCGGTTTTCGACGGGCGTTTTGGTCGGCGCGTCGGCGTTCGGCGTTTTTCGACGGGCGTTTTGGTCGGCGCGACGGCGTTCGGCGGTTTTCGACGGGCGTTTTGGTCGGCGCGACGGCGTTCGGCGTTTTTCGACGGGCGTTTTGGTCGGCGCGTCGGCGTTCGACGGTTTTCGACGGGCGTTTTGGTCGGCGCGTCGGCGTTCGGCGTTTTTCGACGGGCGTTTTGGTCGGCGCGTCGGCGTTCGGCGTTTTTGGAAAAGGCGCGGCGCAACCGACGCGAAGCGTTAATTTTGCGTTTCCTGCGTCTCTTGCGCGTCGGTCGCCCATTCGAAGACGCCGAACTTGCGGAAACGTTGGTAACGCTCTTCGACGAGGCGTTCGACCGGGATTTTCGTCAGTTCGCGCAGTTGCGTCCGCAAATATTGCTTCATTCGCAAGCCGGCCAAGCGATGGTCGCGGTGCGCGCCGCCGACCGGCTCCTCGATCACGTCGTCGACGACGCCGAATTTGAGGAGGTCTTTCGACGTAAATTTGAGCGCTTCGGCCGCCTTGTCCTTGTGTTCGCCGCTCTTCCAAAGGATGCCGGCGCAACCCTCCGGTCTGATAACGCTGTAATACGAGAATTCCATCATCGCGACGCGGTCGCCGACGGCGATTCCGATCGCGCCGCCGCTTCCGCCTTCGCCGATAACGACCGCGATAATCGGCGTCGGAAGGGTCGCCATCTCGAACATCGACTCCGCGATCGTCTGCGCGACGCCGCGTTCCTCCGACGCGACGCCGGGATAGGCGCCGGGAGTGTCGACGAAACAAATAATCGGAAGGCCGAATTTCGCCGCCATTCGCATCTTCGCGATCGCCTTGCGGTACCCCTCCGGGTGCGCGCAACCGAAGTTGCATTGGATTCGTTCTTTAGCGTCGCGGCCCTTTTGGTGTCCGATCACCATCGCTTTAAATTCGTCGAGTTT
>JAFTUJ010000320.1 GCA_017466305.1 Thermoguttaceae bacterium | reverse complement strand
GCCGCCGGAACGAGCGTCGACCAAGCCGCCGCCCGCGCCGCCCGCGCCGCCGTTTCCGCCGCCGTCAAAAACGCCGCCGAACAAACCGCTTTCGTCGGGCGCCGCGCCGTTTTGCGACGTCGCGTCAAGATCGGGCGCGTTCGGAACGCCGACGTTCGTTTCGTTGAAACGGTTCGTCTCCTGAACGCGCCAAGCCGGCTCCGAACCGCAATAATATTGGACGAGCCAAGTCAACGCGTCGCGGGATTTAGGTTCCGCCGCCAAGTCGAGCGCGACGATCGAAAACGCTTCTTCCGCCGCGACCCAATTCCCGAGTTTCGCAAAGTTGCGCCCGGCTTGCGTTAAGTAGTCGATCGCGAAATCGACGTCGGCGCCGCGCGTTTCGGTTCGCAGTTGCGCGAGCAAAAGTTCTCCGCTTTTTCTATTTTTCGCATTTTGACGCGTCAACGCGTCGACGACGCCGAGTTTTTGACGACGAACCGCCGCTCGTTCGCTCAACGCGTCGAGGCGCCCGCTCAAGCCGACTTGCGGCGCGCGCCGCGCTTCGCTTCCTCGCGGAATCGCGACGCCGCCGAAAAAGGTCGCGTTCGACGCGCCGCCGTCCGTCGCGCTTCCGCCGAAAAGCGTTTGAAAGTTCGTTGTTTCGGCGATTTTAACGTCGGCGCCGAGAATTTCGCGCGCGTTTTTCGCAATTTCGCCGACGGGACGGCCAAGCGTTCCGCAAAAGTAAGAGGAGTCTAATAAAACGTTGCCTTGTTTTTTACCTTTGCAAGCGAGCGACGCTTTGGAGACGCGCCAAGGGTCGAGACCGCAAGCGGTTAGGTGTTCCGGATAAGCGGTCGGGTCGGCGGCGGCTTGAATCGCGCCGGGGAGGGAGCGCCAAATTAGCGTTCGGAACGGGTCGCTCGGGCGGTCGTCGAGGCGGTTTGCGTCGGCGGAAAGCGCGCCGAGGAGCGCGGCGGCGGAACCGGGCTGGGAAAAATCGCCGGTCGCCGCGTTCGCCGTCGTCGAGGACGCGGAAAAATCGGCGACGACTTCCGGCGCGTCGAGAAGCGGGTCGGCGGTCAATATGACGCTCGGGCGCCAAATCCGAATTTGCCGAACGAGGTATTCGCGGAAGCGTTCGAGACCGTCGCCGTCGTTTTCGCGGTCGAAACGCGCCAAAATTTGTTCGAGCGTCGCGCCGTTTTCCGCCGGGGCGAGCGAAAAGAGCCCGGCTTGCGTCGCGCCGGAAGCGCCGGTTTCGACGACCGCTTCGTTCAAACGTTCGAGGAGCGGGATTTCGGCGCCGATTTTTTCCGTTTCGTCGGAGCGGGCGGTCAAGCAGATTTCCGTCAGAAAGCCTTCGTCGCCGGCCAACTGAACGAGCGCTTCGAACGGAACGTCGTCGGCGCGACCGAAAACGCCGAGGAGCGCGACGCGTCGGCCCCCGTCTCGTTGGCGCGTCCAAGTTCGCCCGCCGTCTTTCGTCGCGAGAATCGTTCCGAATTCGCCGACCGCCCAACCGTTTAAACGGTCGAGGAAAAAGAGTTTGCGAAGCGGGGCCCGCGTTTCGGTTCGCGCCGCGGCCCAAGTCGCGCCGCCGTCGTCCGAGTAAAAAAAGAACGTTCCGGGGGAGCCGACCGCGCCGACGAAACCGTCGAGCGCCGCGACCGATTTGAGGTCGAAATAACGGCCCGCGTCGTTCGGAAAGGCGCCGGGAACGCGCGCCCAGTCGGCGCCGAAGTTGGCGGAACGCGTCGCGAGCCCTCTTTCGCCGACCGCCCAAACGGTTCCTGTCGCCGCGTCGAAAACGACGTCGGCGAGCCGCCGCGCGCCGAACGGGAGCGATTTTTTCGCCGCCGTTGCGCCGGAAACGGTTTGCAGCGCGCCGTCGGTCGAAACGCCGACGCCGAGTTTTTGCGCCGGGTCGAAAAGAACGGAACGCCAACCGCCGCGCCGAGCGCCGCCCTCCGCCGTCCAAGTCAAGCCGGAGTCGGAGCTGACGAAGAGCCCGGACGGGTAAAGCTCCGACGAGTCGCCGGCGACCCAAGCGGTTCCGGGGTCGAGAATTCGGACGTCGCGAAGAATCGGGAACGACGCGGTTTCGACGACGCCCCAAGTCGTTCCGCCGTCGATCGTTCGGAGCAAAACGCCGACGCCGACGCCGGTCGCCGGAACGACGCGGCCTCCGACGGCGAGCCCGAAATTCTCGTCGAAAAAGGAGACGGCGAAGAGGTTCGCGTCGGTCGGAACGTCGGCGAGATTCCAAGTCGCGCCGCCGTCGACGGTCGTCCAAATCGTTCCGCGGTCGCCGACGGCCCAACCTTGGGTCGGCGAGACGAAACAAACGTCGTTGAGGCGCGCGTCGTTTTTCATTTCCGGGAAATTGCGATACGACGGGAGCGGAGGCGCGTATTGCGACGGCGCCGCGTCGACCGGGTAATAATCCTCCGCGTCGCCGAGCGATTGCGCCGGGTCGACGGCGTTCGGGTTAGGCGGCGAAAGAGCGGCGTCGGAAGCGGCGGGCGCGGCGGGCGCGGCGACGGCGGTTTCCGGTTCGGACTCGATCGGCGCTCCGTCGGGCGCGATATTGGAAAACTCGCCGTCGGAGGCGTTTGCGTCGGGCGCCGTCGCGTTCGGAACGCCGTTTTCGCGGGCGCGTTTCTCCTTCGCCTCTTTTTTAACGTCGTCGACGAAGAGCCGCCAACCTTGCGCGTCGGCGCTCGACGGGAAAACGACGGACGCGGCGGCGAGGAGGACGAAAAGAACGGCGGAAATTTTTCGCTGAATGGAATTGCGCATTTTGCCCGAATCGCTTATCTTAACAAAAGCCGAAAAACAAAGGGGAAAAGTCGACAAAAATCGAGGAACGCGGCGACCGAAAAGCGCGAAAACGTCGCGTCGCGGCAAGAATAAGGTTTTCGTTCGGCG
>JAFTUJ010000319.1 GCA_017466305.1 Thermoguttaceae bacterium | reverse complement strand
GCCGTCGACGTCGTTCCTTTTGAGAAGCGCGTTCCCCCAACGTTCGAAAGTTACCGCCCGTTCCCAACGCAACTCGCTCGACGCGGGCGTCAGGCGCAAGAGAGCGCTTAGCAAATTGATTTCGGCTTCAAAATTCTTCATTTTTTCTCCTAACTTCGCAACCGTCGGCGCTTAAAACGCGTCTTGGCGGCGACGGTCTCGCGCGATTATTCCTCTTTTAACGCGTCGAACCTCCCGCGATTCGACTCGCTTTCTTAAACTAGAAGCGCGCGACCGGCGAAAAAAACAAAAAAAAGTTGATTTTTTCCCTAAAAAACAAAACTTTTTCGTTCCTTCGCCCCCCGAAGTGCGCCGTCTCGACTATCCGCGCAATCGTTATAAACGCTAAAATCGTTGCCGTCGAACGCAAAGATGAAAAAAGAACGGTTTCTTTGCAATTTTTACCGCCGCGCGCTTTACTTTTACGTTTTTTCGCTCAATAATTAATAACGGCGGCTCGTTCCTTTTTCCTTTCCTTCAATCAACCTAGATAGAGGCGATTATGTCTATGTTCAGCAATAAAAGCAGTCAAGAAGCGCAAAAATTCGAAGAAATCTTCGCGCGCTTCAAAGAAGACTACGCAAACGCCGACGAAACGACCAAACGCGATATCGTCAACGCGTTGCTCGGCGACGTCGCCGGCGACCTCAACGACTATATTCACCGCCGCAACAAACCGTCCGACGTCGTTACCGGAACCGTCCTGTCGCGCGCTTATCTCTCCGTCAGCCACTACTTTACCGAAGGCAAAGGCGATCCCGAACACTACGAAACCGGGCGTCAGTTCGTTTTGCTCCTTAAAGAAGTCGTCTCCCAATCGATCTGCGCTCGCATCCGCCAATATGCGCGCGAACACGGCGGCGCCAACGCCAATATTATTTCCATCGACGGCGGAAACTCCGCGGACGGCGACGCGCCGGCGTTGCAAATCGAAACTTTTAAAGACTTTGTCGCGGACTTGGAACGTAAAGAACTCGTCGAAATCCTCGGTAAAGAACTGGCCGCGGCGGAACGCGGAGAATCGTCGCGCATTACGCCGCAAGAACAAAAACTTTTGGAACTTCGCTTCAAAAAAGAATATACGCTGGAAAGAATCGCCAAGTTTTTCAACACGAATCCGACGGCGATTAGTCGCAACCTTGCCAACGTTTTGGATCGCTTGGCCCAAATGTTTAAAGAACGCGGCGTCGACGGCGTTTAGCGTTCGCGCCTCCTCGGTCCCCTTTTCAGGAGAACAACGACATGAGCACGCCCTTAAACGCGCTTGAATTCAACGCGCAAATCGCCGCGTTAGTCGAACGATATCTTCAACTTGAGATCGCCGGTAAAACCGCGCAAAACGACGAAAACGCCGAGCGATTGTGCCAATTTGTTTGCCTCGATTCGCTCGAATCGGCTTACCTTGACGACGACAAAATGCGCCTGTTAGCCTACGCCGTCGTCGGAGCGGAGTTTCAAACGTTAATCAAACGCGGCGAAAACGTTTCGGTCGAAAACCAAACGGAAAAATATTGCCGACTCTTCGACGACCGATGTGTCGAACTCGACCGTCCGGAGCTACTTAAACGCTTGGTTCAATGCGAGTTATACAACGACCCCAACTCGCCGCTTCTCCGCTTGAGTCGCGACGAATTGCAGCGCCGCTTTCCGGAAATCGCCGACTTTTTCGACGAGTACTTCGAGCGACGCCGTCGAGCGATTTTTTCTTGCGGCGTCTCGCGTTTCGCCGACGCCGACGCCGACTCGAAAACGCCGGCGTCCGTCGTTTCGACCTCGGAACGTTACGAAGTCGACCTCGCGCCCCTCGGCGACGCCGACGCGCTCGGAAAGCTCGGCGCGGGCGGCTTTAAAGACGTCTACGCCGCGCGCCAAACGAGCACGAACCAAACCGTCGCGCTCAAAATCTTGAAAAAATCGGGCGAGGAGGCGCGCGAGCTGTTCAAGTCGGAAGTTCTTTTGCAATCGAAACTTACGCACCCGAACGTTCCGCAAATTTTCTCGTTCGACGAAAGCGGCGTCGCGCCGACGCTCGTCGAGCGTTTGATTCCCGGCAAAAGTTGGGGAGACCTTTTCGACGAACGTTCGTTTGACGACAACGTCGCGACGCTCGCGACCGTTTCGCAAATCGTCGCTTACGCGCACGAACGCCAACACATTATTCACGCCGACCTAAAGCCTGAAAACGTTATGCTTGGCGAAAGCGGCGGACGTTACAACGAAGTCTACTTAGTCGACTGGGGCCTCGCCCGTTGCCTCGACGACGACGACGCGACGCGTCGATCGATCGGCGCCACGCCCTATTATCAACCCCCGGAAACGTTCGAAGAGGTCGACCTGGAACTTTCGTTCGCGACGGACGTTTTCTTACTCGGCGGGATTCTTTTCCGCGTCTTGACCGGCGACGCGCCGTACTTCCGGAGTTATAGCGCCAAATCGGCGTTCGACGCCGCGGAGGACGCGAAAAAGGCGCGGATTCCCGAGATTCCGGAAGTCAATCCGAAAACGGGGCGCGTCAATCCGCCGGAACTGGTCGAGATCGCGAAAAAGGCGTTGCGTTACAATCCGTCGGAACGCTATCCGGACGCCGCGGCGTTTTTGGAAGCGTTGGAGCTTTACCGTCGCCGCGCGAGTTTAGGCGAGCGTCTACGCGCCGCGCGGGATT
>JAFTUJ010000318.1 GCA_017466305.1 Thermoguttaceae bacterium | reverse complement strand
GCCCGCCGGGGCGCCAAGAGCGCCCCAAACGCCGAAGAGGCTCTTCGCGCGAGCGTGATTTTGTTTTTCGGTCAGGTAGGAACCGCAGTCGATCGTTTCGCTAACGAAGCGAACCGAACCGTCGAGCATCGCCGCGTTGACGCCGCCCGAGTGGTTCGACGACGCGGTGAAAATACCCCAGTTGTTGTCGCTCGTGCCGTTGGCGCAACTCGGCGCGTTCGGCGGGAAAACGGTGTTGAAACCGGTAACGGAAATACGACCGTCGGCCCAACGGTGTCCGCGCCAAGCGGAGGCGGCGACGTAACGGTCGGGGTCGTAGGACGTATTGTCTTCCGGGTCGCGGGAGTTGAAGCAGTTGGCGCGCGAGGTCAGGTTGCTGTCCGTGCTGTTGATCGCGGTCGGGCTCCCGGTGCCGATGACGCCGCCCTTAATACGCATCGAGGCGCCGGTTTCGCCGGTAACGGTTTCGCTGCAGAAGAGCGTGTTGCTCGTGCCGTCGGTCGCGGCGGCCATCGATTTCCACATGAACGGGTTGAAGAGGGAGCGCGGACGCGTGTCGTTGGCGGTCGACCAACTTTCGAGGCGTTCGCAGTCCCACATACCGTCGCCGCGCGAGAGCGCGATGTTGGCGCGCCAAACGTGCGATTTATCCGGGGACGGTTGCGCCGAGTTGCCGTCCGACGGGCAAAGGAACGCGTCGATTTTGACGTCGATAACGCTTCCGTCTTGGTCGGTCCACGGGGACGGCGTGCCGGCCGTAACGGACGCGACGATCGCGTCGTAAGCCGCGCTTTGTTCGATGTACGGCATCAGCGCGTAGTGAATCCCGTACCCGCAGTTCCCACCGGTGTTGTTGACGCCTTCGCTCATACGACCGTAGGTCCCCGCCGTGCAACGCGACGCCGGGAGTTTGCTATTCGCGTCGGCGTAGTTTTGCACCGCCAACGCGAATTGTTTCAGTTGGTTCGTGCATTGCATACGGCGCGCCGCTTCGCGAGCCGCTTGGACGGCCGGCAACAACAAACCGATCAAAATACCGATGATCGCGATAACGACCAACAATTCGACGAGGGTGAAACCGCGAAGTTTCCCCGACACAGAACGCGACATTGAAAAGCTCCTTAACGGTAAAATAATAAAAAACGCCGCGAAGGCCGCGACGCAAAGCTCGCTAGCGTCCGATCGCCGAACGAACGCTTTTACACGCTCTTATTTTACTCCGAAACGCCCGAAAGCGCAAGCGTTTCGACGCGTCGCGCGACGTTTTTTCTCGTTATCGTTCAAAAAGCCGCTTTCTTTTCCGCGCGACCGCTAAAATCGGCGCTCTTTAACGTCGACCTCCCCAAGAAACGACGCGCCGCCAAGATCGGAAAACGGCCCCGACGGCGAGCGCCGAAAAGTTTGTCTCTTCGAACTTTAACGCGAATTAGAGAACGACGCGCAACGCTTCGAACGCCGACGCGGCGACCGTTTCCGGCGTCTCGACGACGTTGACCGGCTCCCCGGCGAGCCAGTTTTCGAGAACCCAAGCGGCCCGCGCGAGCGTCGATTTCGACATGTCGACGCAAATCGACGGCTCGTCGCCCGGCCAAACGATCTTTAACTCCGGGCGTCGACGACGCAAGCGGTCGACGAGCTTCCACTCGGTTCCGATCGCCAGCGTCGTTCCGGGCGCCGCTTTTTCAACGACGTCGATCAGCTTCGTCGTCGAGCCGTACCCGTCCGCCGCGTCCGTTACCTCGAACGGCGACTCCGGGTGAACCCAAACTTGCGCGTTCGGCTCTTCCGCGCGGATTTTGCGAATCGCGTCGACCGAAAAGCGTTGGTGAATCGGGCAGCAGCCGTCCCAAAGGATCACGCGCGCCGCCCGAACCGTTTCGACGTCGAGCCCGCCGAGCGGTTCGCCCGCCTTCCAAACGACGATCTCCTCCGGCGCGACGCCGAGCGCGAGCGCGGTCGCCCGCCCCAAGCGCGAGTCCGGCATAAAGAGCAATTTCGGACGACGCTCGAACGCCCAACGGACGATCTTCTCCGCGTTCGCCGACGTGCAGACGCCGCCGCCGTTCGCCCCGCAAAACGCTTTCGTCGCCGCCGACGAGTTGACGTAAGTAATCGGCGTAAACTCGCTAAAATCGACGACTTCCGAAAGTTCGCGCTTCCAGTTTTCCGCTTGCTCGGCGGTTATCATATCGGCCATCGGACAGCCGGCGGTCAAGTCGGGCGCCATCACGAGCGCGCGTTTTCCGCCCCGCTCCGCGATTTTTTCCGGGCGGTTCAGCAAAATATCCGCCGTCTCGAGCATAAAGTAGACGCCGCAGAAAAGAACCGCTTCCGCCGACGACTCCGCCGCTTTTTTCGCCAACGCGAGACTGTCGCCCAAAACGTCCGCCGTCTCGACGATTTCGTCCGGCGCGTAATAGTGCGCCATCACGACGAGGCGGTCCCCCGCTTCGGCGCGGACGGCGGCGATTCGCGCGCGCAGTTCGTCGTTCGTCAACTGTTCGTATTCGGCTAACGGTCGCATTGTCGGCTTCCTTTCGATTCTTCCGTTTTTAGCGTTTTTAGCGTTTTTAGCGTCTTGACGTTTTCGACGTTCTTAACAATCTTAACGTTTTGGGCGACGCCGACGTTTCCAACGCCTTCAACGCTTTTCTTCTTTTTACCGCGCTCGACGCCGGAGCGTTCGTCGCGATTTTGT
>JAFTUJ010000317.1 GCA_017466305.1 Thermoguttaceae bacterium | reverse complement strand
GTCGTTTCGTTCCGAGCGTTCCTCGGGCAATCTCATCCGTTCGTCTTCCGTTCCAGGTTGCAAAGTCAAGGCGTTCGCTCCGGCGTTAAAATCCGCCGAAGCGTTAAAATCGGCGTTTCAACGTTCCGACGCCGACGCCGGAACGCTTCGCCCGACGGCAAACGCGCCCGGTCAAGACGCGCTCGCCGCTTCCGCTCGTCGAATTAAGCGAAATATTCGACGGCGTTTTTGAAAATCGCGAACCCGTCGCCGACTTTCGTCGCGAAATCGGGCTCGTTTTGATAACGCGTCCAGTCCGGACGCTGCGTTTTGTCGAGGTGGCGTTCCGGGTGCGGCATCAAGCCGAAAACGCGCCCGGTTTCGTCGCAAACGCCCGCGACGTCGCGAACGGCGCCGTTCGGGTTGTTCCCCGGCGCGTAACGGAGCGCGAGTCGGCCTTGCGCTTCGAGGGCGTCGAGAACCGCCGCGTCGCGTCCCATAAACTTCCCTTCGGCGTGCGCGATCGGGAGATACATCTTGTCGACGCCGCGGAGGAAAACGCACTTGTCGCTCTTGACTTCCAAATGCGCCCAACGGTCGACGTAAACGCCGCTGTCGTTCCAGGTGAGGGTCGCCGGGGCGCCGATTTCGTCGTCCGCGACGAGAATACCGCTCTTGATCAAGATTTGGAAACCGTTGCAAATCCCCAAAACGAGTTTGTCGGCGTCCTTAAAACGGCTAACCGCGTCGAAAAGGCGCAGACGAATCTTCGACGCGAGAACTCGGCCCGCCGCGACGTCGTCGCCGTAACTGAAGCCGCCCGGGAAGCACATAATTTGGAAGCGGTCGATGATCGACGGGTCTTCCAAGAGGCGGTTGACGTGAATCCGCTCGGTCGTCGCGCCGGCCAATTCAAACGCGTAAGCGGTTTCGTAATCGCAGTTCGTGCCGGGCGCTCTTAAAATCAATACGTTCGGTTTCATTGTTATTCGCTACCGTTAATTATATTCTTTCGATTTTTCAATCGTTGATTCTGTTTTCCATCTTAGCAAGCGGAACGCGCCGCCGGTTTTCGCCGTTTTGTCCTTATTAATTAATATAAGGGGGAAAACGCGACGCGCTCGGCGAGCCGACGCAAACGCCGACCCGCCTTTTTCGCTCGACGAGCCGACGCAAACGCCGACCCGCCCTTTTCGCTTGCCGTCCGACGCGATCAGTCGGCGTACCAGCCGCCCAAATCGAACGGTTTTTGCCAACGGAGTTTTAGGTCGGCCAAGTCGCCTTGAACCGCGACCGTTCCGTCGGCGCCGAAGATCGTCAGCTCCGGCTTTTCGACGACTTTCCCGATCGGCGCGAACGGAACCTTCGCTTCGCAAAGGATTCCTTCGAACGCGCAACTCTTTTCGACCGGAACTTCGATCAGGAAGCGCGAGTTCGACTCGGAGAAGAGCTTCCAATAGTCGTCGACGTTTTCGACGCCCGGGAGCGCGGTCGATTCGCCGTCCGCCGCCGGCGCGAGTTTGATCGCCGCCAACGAAATTTCGGCGCCCAAGTTCCCGGCGAACGCGCTTTCCGCCGCCGCGACGGCGAGACCGCCTTCGCTGAGGTCGTGCGCGGCGCGGATAAGACCGCTTTGAATCGCCTTATGAACCGCGATATAAGTTCGTTTCGCGACGTCGACGTCGAGCGTCGGAACTTGCCCGCCGACCCAGTTGCGAACGAGCGAAAGGTGCGAACCGCCGAGTTCGCGCTTCGTTTCGCCGACCAAATAAAGGGCGTTTCCGGCTTCTTTGAGGTCCATCGAGACGGCCTTGGCGACGTCGTCCATTTGCCCCATCGCGCTGATGAGGAGGGACGGCGGAATCGCGATCGGCTCTTCGCCTTCCGGACGGAACTCGTTGTTCAGCGAGTCTTTACCGCTAATGAACGGCGAGCCGAACGCGACCGAAACGTCGCGGCAAGCCAACGCGGCGCGAACCAGCGAGCCGAGAACTTCCGGCTTGTCGGCGTTCCCCCAACAGAAGTTGTCGAGGATCGAAATCGTCGTCGGGTCGGCGCCGACCGCGACGGCGTTGCGCGTCGCTTCGTCGATGGCGGAGGCGGCCATCCAGTAGGCGTCGTAGTCGCCGTAGTTCGGGTTCATCCCGTTCGAGACGACCAAACCGCGACGGCTGGTCAAGCGCGGACGCAAAACGGCGGCGTCGCCCGGGCCGTCGCAAGCGACGCCGACGAGCGGTTTCAAGACGCTTCCGCCTTGAACTTCGTGGTCGTATTGACGAATCGCCCAGTGCTTGCTCGCGACGTTCAACGAGCCGAGAATCGCTTCCAAGTCGAGCGTCGCCGAGGTTTTGCCGCTCTCTTTGCCGCAGCAGGGGCAAGCGACCGTCTTCGAAACGGCGGTTTGGCCCGGGAGTTCGACGCCTTCCGGCTTGACGGTAATCGGTTCGACCGTCGGGACTTCGTAAACGGCTTTGCGGATCACCGGCGGGCGCCCGTCGTGCATGAAGGACATCGCCAAGTCGGCGACGGTAACGCCGTCGTATTTCAGGACGAGGCGACCGGTCGGCTTGAATTCGCCCAAAACGATCGCTTCGACGTCTTCGCTTTCGGCCAACGCCTTCAACTCCGGCCATTTGTCTTTCGGAACCGAGAAGACCATCCGTTCTTGCGCTTCGCTAATCCACATTTCGGCGTAAGAAAGGCCTTCGTATTTGAGCGAAATCGCGTTCAAGTCGACTTCGGCGCCGATTTTTTCGCCCATTTCGCCGATCGCGCTCGAGAAGCCGCCCGCGCCGCAGTCGGTAACGGCGTTGTAAAGGCCGCGGTCGCGCGCTTCGAGCATCACGTCGAGAATTTTTTTCTCTTCGATCGCGTTCCCGATTTGGACCGCGCCGCCGGAGAGCGTTTCGCTTTCGCTCGTCAGTTCCGCGCTGCTGAAGGTGGCGCCGTGAATCCCGTCGCGCCCGGTGCGACCGCCCATCGCGACGATCAGGTCGCCGACTTTCGGCTCTTTGAACGACTTGTCGACCGGAATCAAGCCGACGTCGCCGCAGTAAACCAACGGGTTGCCGAGGTAGCGTTTGTCGAAGAAGATCGAGCCGTTGACGGTCGGAATCCCCATTCGGTTGCCGTAGTCGCGGACGCCGGCGACGACGCCTTTAATGACGCGGCGCGGGTGAAGGACGCCGTTCGGCAGCTCGTTCGGGTCGAATTGCGGCGGCGCGAAGCAGAAAATATCGGTGTTGCAGATCGGTTTCGCGCCGAGGCCGGTCCCCATCGGGTCGCGGATGACGCCGCCGATCCCGGTGTTGGCGCCGCCGTACGGCTCGAGCGCGCTCGGGTGGTTGTGCGTTTCGACCTTGAAGCAGTCGTTGTATTCGTCGTCGAACTTGACGACGCCCGCGTTGTCGGCGAAAACGCTGACGCAGAAGTCGTCGGAGCCGAGGTTTTCGCGGATTTTAACGGTCGCGCCGAAGATCGTTTCCTTCAGCATGTTCTCGAAGAAGATTTCCCCTTCCGGACCGCTATAGGAAATACGACCGGCGAGCGTTTTATGGCTGCAGTGTTCGCTCCAAGTTTGCGCGATCGTTTCGAGTTCGACGTCGGTCGGGTCGCGGTCGAGGTCTTGGAAATGCTTTTGGATCGTTTGCATTTCGACGAGCGACAGGTAGAGCTGGCCTTGCTTGCTAAGCGTTTCGAGTTCCGCGTCGTTCATCGAGCGAATCGCGACCGTCTTCAGCTCGAACTTGTACGGCGAGCCGACTTGAAGCGAGTCGAAGCCGAGTTCGTCGAACGCGACTTGCTCGATCGCGTCGTTGGCGAGGAGTTTGCGGGCGAGGCGTTCGATTTCCGCCGCGTCGACGCCGTCGATCCAGTACTTTTTGAAGGTGCGAACCGCTTCCGGCTCGATTCCGAAATCGGCCGCCGTTTGGCGCGCGGCGTCGGCGACGACGTCGGTAACGCCCGGTTTCGGGAGGACGTAAACGATTTTACCGGTTTTGCCGGCGAGCGACTCGGCGAGAACCGCGTCGCCGACGACGCCGATCGAAGCGCGTTCGACGACCGGGTCGGCGAGGAGGCGCGACGCGAGCGTTTCGACTTGTTCGCGGCTCAAATCGCCTTGAAGGAGGTATCCGCGAGCGAAGCCCAAGGTCAAATTCGGCGAAAAACCGAGGTCGGCGGCGTCCGCGACCGTTTCCGTTCCAACGACGTCGGGCAATCCCGGCGCGGCAAAAATGTCAACTTCCCAAAGCATCTCGTTTCTTCTTCGATTCCTTCAAAAAGGTTAAAATGGAGTCTCGGTCGTTCTCTTTCAAGAACGATTTCCAAAGAACAATCTTCTCTTCCAAGCGCTCGAGCGCGTCGAGCGTCGCGACGCGGTTCGAGCCGAAAATTTCGACCCAAACGTCGGGCGCCCCTCCGGCCAACCGGGTAACGTCGCGGAAACCGGTTCCGGTAAAAAGGAGTTCCTCCGTCGGGACGACGCTCGCCGTCAAGACGGACGCCAGGTGCGGCAAATGGCTCGTTCGCGCCAAAATGCGGTCGTGTTCGTCCGCCGACGTTTCGACGACCGTCGAGCCGAGCGCTTCCCAAAACGCGCGAACGGCGGCGACCGCCTCCGCTTTCTCCCCGGCGACGCAACGCGAAATTTCGCCGTTTACGCCGGTTTTAACGGTCGCGTCGGTTTTGCCGATTTCGCCGATATTTTCGTTTTTGCCGACATTACCGCTTTCGCCAATATTGCCGATATCGCCGCTTTTACCAACTTTATCGCCGACGACGTTGTTTTCCTCGGCGTTATTGCGTCTGTCGACTCGCTCGATTTCGACGACTTTGCCGTTTTCAACGGTTTTAACGGCGTCGTCCGGAACCGCTTCCCCTCGTTCGAGCGCGGCGCGACGGTCGGCGACGCTCTCCCAAGGCGTTAAAATCGTCAATTTCCCTCTAAAGAGGTCGGCGGTCGCGAACTCGGCGCCCGATTTGTCGCTCCCGGCGATCGGGTGCGCGGCGACCGTTTCGAGTCGAACGCCGCTCGGACGCTCCGGCGAACTCAGGAGCGCGTCGACCGTTCGAACGAAATCGCCCTTGACGCTCCCGACGTCGGAAAGCAAAAACGCCCGCCCGGCGAACGCGTCGGCGCCCTTTTCTTCGCAAATTTCGGCGCAAACTCGGCAAAAATCCCGCAAAACCCGCAAATTCGTTTCGACCGGCGCCGCGAAATCGATTTGCGTCGTCCCTCGCGTCCCGCTCCCGAGTTCGAGCGCGGCCCGCCAATCGGTCGCGAACGCGTCGACGGCGCCCAACTCGACCGCCCGACGCAACTTCGCCTCCGAGCGCCCGAAGCCGATAATCTTCCCGCCGACGCCCGCTTTTTTCGCCGCCAGCCCGACCGAACCGCCGAGAAGCCCGACGCCGACGACGATCGTTTGCGCAAAATCCCGCTGCATTTATTCCTTAACTCAACCGACAATCAAAACCGCGCGTTTTTTCGACCGTTTCAACCGTTTTCAACGCGGCTTGGGCCCCGCAAAATCGGCGCGACCGGCAAAAGCCGCCTTCGCCGTTCGAAAACGCCGCTAAAAAGCGGTCGGCGCGTAAAAACGGCCTAAATGATTATACCCGATAGAATTTCCGCGTCAATTAGTTTCGACGCGCCTCGCCCCGATAATTCCCGATTCGTCGCGAATTTTACGCTCGTTACGCGCTCGACTGTTAAAATCGTTAAAACCGTTTTTCTCCCTAAAATCGCCAAACTTTTTCCAACCGACCGGCTTCCCCTTCGCCCCCCTCGCTCGACGCGCCTTTTTTCGCCGTTTTCCAACAATTTGCAAAAAATTTCAAAAAAAAACGTTTGCAATGCCTGTTTATTTCCCTTATAATAAATAGAAAGTCGAGCGTGTTGGCGACGCTTAGCAAGCGACGTTTCCAATCGCTCGCCCCCTCCCCCCGCGTCCGCCGCCCCTTCGACGCAACGAAGCGGACGAATCGACGTTATTACCGTTATTATTACCGTTATCATTCATTTCATCGGCGCGACCGTCAAAGTCGGACGCCCGCGCGCCTTCCAAGGAACCGAACTCATGCGACGACGAGAATTTTTGACCTACTCCGCGGCGACCGCGGCCGCCCTTCCGTTCGCCTCCGTCCTTTCGCAACTCCTCGCGGACGACAAAGCCCCGAAAAAAATCCTCTACTTCTCCCGCTCCCAAGGGTTCGAACACGACCCGGTCAAACTCGGCGCGGACGGCGAAAGCGTCTCCGACAAAGCGCTCAAACGCCTCGGCAAATAACTCGGCGTCGACGTCGTCTGCACCAAAGACGGAACCGGTTTC
>JAFTUJ010000316.1 GCA_017466305.1 Thermoguttaceae bacterium | reverse complement strand
CGGCGACGACGCGGCGGCTCTGATTTTGGGCCGCGAAACGTTTTTGAAGGCGCGCGAACTCGTCGAAGCGTGGGACGATTCCCGAGACTGGATCGACCTTAAAACCGAACAAAAAGTCGACTTAAACGCTTACGCCGCGCAAAAGATCGCCGGAACGCCAAAAGAAGCCGCCGCGATTCTGCGGCGCTACGCCGCCGACGCGAAAGCGAAGGCGCCGCAATCGTTCGGGCTTGCCGTCGGCGGAAGCCGTAAAGATAAAAAATCGTTTCTCGCTCGTTGGTTGCCCGCAACCGACAAGTCTAACGTCAATAACGACAGCGACTTACCAGAATACAATCCGAAAGAATGGCAAGAGGAAGAACGTTATCTCGCCAAAACCAAAACGGAAATCGCGGCGTTTCGCAAAACGTCGGCGGCGCAAGATTTTAAAGGAGTCGCCGACTTCCTCCGCAAAAAGTATAATATCGACGTTTCCAGACTTGACAAGGCCCCCGAAATCGCGACAATTTACACAGACGGGATTCTTGACGTTATGGAACGCTTCGGGAACGTTGGAACGCTCCACCGTGTAGTGGCGGTAGACTCGTTACCGAACGGAAGAGTTGCGCAATTTACGTCTGAAACAAAAATTTTGGAAGTATTGCGGCTAACACGCGAACAATTTACGGCTTCCGTTAAAAAAGAGTTTGAGACCGGTAACTGGGCTTCCGGCGACTTGCGCGGCGTCGCGCGGCACGAAATGGGACACGTTGTTTCGACTTACCTTCAAGACGACGCGTTCGCCGATTCTGTTCGCGCTCGTTTTTTGCGGGTTCTCGACCGTTTATTTTCCGAAGCCGCCCAATTGCCGCCTGAACGCTGGAAAAGCGATTATTCATTCCACGATGAAGAAGAGTTTTTCGCCGAAATTGTTGCCGCGTATCTCGACGACTCTTTGCCGCAAGGACGCAAAGAGCAAGCGCGCTCTTTTGTTGAAGAACTTTTAAGCCAAACGCCGTTAAGGAACTGAAATGTTGTTATTGAGTCGATTCAAAAAATACCTCGAACGAAACGACGACCCCAAACTTTATCGCGGGCAAGGCGTTTGGATCAAAGAAGACACGCCGCCGGAAATCGTTGAAGAATTACGCGCGATCCACGAACACGCCGTTTCGGGGGGGTTCCCTTATACGTTCCTTGATTTTTTAGCGGAAGACCTCGAAAAGGGGCTTGTAGAACAACGCTTCCCCGGTAGCAACGCATACCGTAAAGGAACGCGCCCCCCGAAACTCGACCTTGCCGCGCGTCGCGAACGAAGACGGCGCGACGAAGAAAAATAAACGTTTTAAGGCAGGCTAACCGATGAGAAGTATTAAATTTTTGCACCGCGTTATGTTGCTTGTTTACGCGATGGAAGAACGCGAACGTTGGGAGCGCCGCGAACTTGCCAACTTCGGCGTTTATATCGTTTTACCGCCGACGCTTGCGCCGAAAAAGCTCGAACGTTTGCGTTGGCTCGACGCGATTGGTTTTCGCGAACTTGACGAGCACATTTTCGCGAATTTTTTGCCCGACGGCGAACGCCCGGCGGACGTTCCCGCGCTGTGAGGTGGAAAAATGACAAACGACGAGCGAGACAAGGCTATTTTTGATTTGTCGGCGGCGTTCGATAGATTTGACGACAGATTTTTTGCGTTGCAAAGTTGTTTCGTCGTTGCGCTTTGTGCATCGGCGCTGATGATTTTTTTAGTCGTTTGGTTCGGCGGCGTTAATACTACGATTATCAACGAGCCGTCGGTTTCTCCTGCGACCGTCGGCGAATTGGTCGAAACGCTCGAAACCGTCGACCCCGAAACGCCGCTCGGAAAGGAGAAAAGCCGATGAAGATTTTTGACTTTTTTCGCCGCAAAAAAGAGCGGAAGCCGGTCGTTTTGAAGGACTTGACGACGTTCAACCTTTGCCGCGTTCGCGTTTCGAAGCGCGACGACGACGGCGATTTGCACGACGCGGCGGAACTCTACGTCATTGCGGAGTCGAGCGACGACGCTAATTTGCAAATTCGGCGGTTGTTGGAGCAGTGCGGCGGCGCGTCTTGGACGACGGCCCCGGTCGCCGTCCAGATCGACGACGTCGCGGAAACGGCGCCGCCGTCGCGTCGGTTTAGGGTTGGTTTAGGAAACCCCGACGACGTTCGCTCCAATTTTACCCGCGCTCCTTGTCTAGAATCGCGTTCGCCACGCTCCTAAACCTCTTTGTCTTAGCGACTTACCCAATATCCTTCGCCGCTCTTTTGGACGACGTCTCCCCCGCTCTTCGCCAAATTTCGCCCAATTTTCACGACGTAAACTTTCGCTCTCTCTTCATCGGCCACAAAACGTCGCAACACGGTCATTGAAGCGACGTTTCGAAAAAATTCGCGCCAATCGCCCCCATTTTTCACCGCGCGGGCCAATCGTTCGCTCCGTTGCAAGCGCGCCGCAACCAACGTTTGCGTCGTTAGTTAAAGGTCGTCTATGTCGCAATCCAAGTCCGGTTACATTTAGTCGTCTTTATCGTTTCCGCTCAACAAAAAACGCCGCTCTTTTCAGAACGGCGTTTGAAAGCGAGAAAGCGACGAGTCGCCCCGCGACTTTTTAAAGCCGGTTGCGTCAAGCTGTCGCGCCTGCGTAACCGGAGCGACGACCGCTACTTAAGTTCGATCGTATCGACGCCGAACATCGTTCCGATCGATTTCGCGTTTTTGCCGACGATCTCGATTTCAAGCGTTCCGGTCGCCGCCGCTTTCGTCGTCGGGATCGCCAACTTCACGACGCGACGCTCGACGCCCGCCGGAATGAAGAAGTCGACCGGGTCGCCAATTTTGACGCCGTTCCAATAAAATTGCGCGACGCAGTAATCGTTAGCGACCGTCGTTCCAAGGGTTACGCTCTCCGCGCCCGCCGGAACGTTCGCGACTTCGACCGTCAGTTTGTCGCCGACTTTTCCTTGCGACCACCAGATTTGCTTCGAGTTTTGCCAAGCGAACTCCGGCTTTTTCTTTTCGAACTCCTTCATATCTTGAATCGCGACGCGCCCGCCGGTCGCCGCCTTTTCGCCCGCTTTGAAACCGTTCAAATCGAACGAAAATTCGCGGTCGTACTCGACCGGTTCCATCGCTTCGTCTTCCATATCGCCGCGATCCGGCCCGTCGACCAACGCGGCGCCCGGCGCTCCGTACCAGAACGTCGCGACCGAATAATCGACCGTCGCCGCTTCCCAGTGCCAAATTTCCATATCGAAACGGAAATCTTTCGCAAACGGGATCGCGTCGAGCGAACGGAAACGCAAGTTGGTCGTATTCCCGAAGTTAGACGGCCCTTCGGCGCGCGGCTGCGCGTGGAACGGCGCTTCGAAGTACGCCGGCGTGCACCAAGCGTACCCGTAATAATCCTCCGTCCCGGTGCCGAAGTGCGACGGGAACTTTTCGCCGTCGACGTAAATCTTTTCGTCCCCTTCGCCCCACCAAGCGGAGGTCGAGTTGACGATCGACAACACGTCGCCAACGTAAACGCCTTTGCCGTCGACGGTTAAGTAATTCCAGTCGCGCGTGCCGTTCCCGCCGACCGTCTCAATTTCGCGCTCTTGCCGCCAATCGGCGCGGAAGTACATCGTGTCGTCCGTCCAAGGTCGTTTCTTGTAATAAACGGCGTACTCGACGTCGACGTCTTGATCGCCCCAATTAACAAACGAGACGCGCGCCTCTTTTTGGAACGGCATATTCCAATAAGCCTTCATCGTTCCGTCTTCGCAAACTTCGGTATACCAAGACTTATACGGGTTGAGTCCGACGCCGGAGCCGAAAAACTCGCCGACCGGAACCCAAACGGTTTCCTCGCCGTCGAACGAAATCGCCAAAATAACGCTCCGCGACGCGGCCGTCAAATCCTCGGCGTGAAGTTTGACGTCGATTTCGGTCAAGGCGCCCGGCCCGCGAACATGGTGCGCGCCGAAAAGGCCTTCCATTTCCTCCGACTTCATGTAACGCTTGAAGCCGCGCGTCTCGGCGTTCATTCCGAACGTCGTTTTGCCCGGATTCAAGAGCAAATCGTTCGTCGCGGCGACTTTATCTTTTTGCGTTTCAAGCGTTTGCGTCGAGAACGACTCGACCGTCGTCCCGGTCGGATACGTCCGGTAATTGATTTGATAATAAAGGTTCCCCTGCTCCTTCATGTTGTCGCAGGTGATTTTAACGCTCTTCGCGTAAGGAATCGGCAGATAGAGGTTGCGTCCGCGAGCCCGTTCCGCCGAAAGGGGCGCGCCGACGAGCGTTTCGCCGCCGATAATTTCGTCGATTTTCCCGACGACCGCCGGTTCCGCGGCGCCGTCGATATAAATGCGGACGGTCGTCTTGTAATGCGGCGCGGTGATCCACCAACGAACGACGGCGCCAGGCCCTTCCGCTTCCATCAAGACGGCCTCTTCGCGGTCGCCGTTCTTTTCGACGCGAATAAACTGCGCCGTGTCGGCGTTGGCGAACCAATTTTCCTCCGGACTTTTCGCGGCGCGGTCGTAACTGCTCGCCTGTTTGCAAGTATAGTTCGGAAAATGGGTTAGCGCGTCGCGATCGACCATTTCGTCGAGAAGCGTCGCGAGCGAAACGACGGGCGCGTTCGTTTTCGCGTCGACGTTCGCCTCCGCCGCTTTAACGCTTAACCCGTTGTTAAGTAAGAAGATAAAGAGCGCGAGAGCGCAAAAGGAGACGCGTGCGCGCGCCGCCGTTCGAATCGAACGCGAATAGAGCGTCGTCATCTTTCCGTTCCTTTCGTTACCAAATTCAAAATTTTCAAAAACCGTTCGATTCCCGCGTTGCCGCCGACGTTCTAACGCGTCGTCCGCCGTCGTTGCGGAATTCGGTCTTCGACAAAGTTCATTTCTCTAAAGATACCCGTTCGCGCCGCGAAAATCAAGGGGGCGACCGCGATTTCG
>JAFTUJ010000315.1 GCA_017466305.1 Thermoguttaceae bacterium | reverse complement strand
TCGTCCCGATCGACGCCGGTCGCGTCGGCAACCCCGGCGCTCGCGGCGATTCCCGAACGCTCCAAGACGGCGTTTTCCTCGACCCGTTCGGGAACGTCGACGCGTACTGCGTTTACGACCTCCCCGACGTCGCCACGGCGCAATACGACCGCAACCGTTTCCAAACGTACGCGGCATCGGACGTCATCCACCTGTTCCGCGACGAAATCCCGGGCCAAACGCGCGGCGTCAGCTGGCTGGCGCCGGTGTTGAAGCTCGTTTTCCAACTCCGCGAATACACGGCGGCGGTCGTCGAGGCGGCGAAAGCGTCGGCGCAATGTTTCGCGACGATCGAAACGCAAACCGGCTTCGAAGACTCGGGGTTCGCCGACGCCGTCGAGTTCGAGCCGACCCCGTATTTCCCGTTCCAAACGTTCGAAACGCCGAACCGCCGCGTTATGAACCTGACGCCCGGAACGACGATGAAACCGTTCGTCGCGCCGCAACCGACGACGACGGCGGACGCGTTCGTCGCGCAAATTTTATCGCAAATCGGCTACCCGCTCGGGCTCCCGCGCAACAAAGCGACCGGAAGTTCGCACGAGTACAACTTTTCGAGCGGACGGCTCGACAATCAGCCGTTCGAGATGTCGATCGATTGTCTTCGCCGCGACCTCTTCGAAGTTTACTGTTGCGACCGGATTTTCGCCGAGTTTTACCGCTCGATTTTTCCCGATTTGCAACTCCGCTTTCCGGACGAAGACGTTCCGACGTTCGAAGATTGCGAATGGACTTGGATTTGGCCGCGCGCTCCGCTCGTCGATCCGGAGGCGGCGGCGCGAACGAACTCGATTCGAATCAAGTCCGGCCAAGCGACGCTCGAAGAGGTTTGGCGCGAAACGCACCCGTTCGTCGACTTCGAAGACGTCCGAGCGCAAATTTTGCGCGACCGCGCCGACTTTCCCGAAATGTTCGGAGCCGCCCCCGACGCGCCGACGCCGAGCGCGTCCGAAACGCGAATCGACGAGCCGAAAGCGCCCGCCGTCCCGACCGAAAACGTCCCTCTTCTCGGAGTCGAACAATGACCCGCGCAAAACTGCACGACAAGCGCCGCCGAACCGCCGTTTCGGCGACCCTCGTCGACGGATACGACCCCGCCGTCGAACCGACCGTCTTCCGCTTCGCGCCGCTCTATTCCGGCGGCCCCGCGCAAGTCGACGCGTTCGAGGCCGACGTTTGGCTCGACGTCGAGTCGCTTCGAATCGACCCGGCGCCGAAAGCGCTCCTCGATCACGACTTCGACGCGATCGTCGGACGGCTCGAACATATCGAGAAGCGCGTCGACTCGGAAACGGGCCGCCTGGCGGTTTTTTGCGACGCGGTCGTCGGCGGGAACGAGTTGGCGGCGCGCGTCGTCGCTTGGGCTCGCGACGTCGCCGACTGGGTTCCGTCGATCGGCGCTTACCGCGTCGACGAGCGCGACGTCGTTTTTTTGTCGCCGGGCGAAACGCGTCCGATCAACGGCGCGACCGCGTCCGGCCCCTGTTATTTGGTTTACAACGCTTGCCTTTGCGAAGGCTCGTTCGTCGCGATCGGCGGCGACGGCGGCGCGAAGGCGATTTTAGCCCGAGTTCGGGCGGAAAGGAAAGCGCCAATGTCGTTTGAAGAATTTTGCGCGGACAAGGGAATCGACCCGGCGACCGCGACGCAAGAAGAACTGGACGCGTTGCGCCAAGAGTACGACGCGCAAGGCGTCGCCGCGACCGGCGAGGAAGACGACGAAAACGGCGTCGCCGCGACCGGCGAAGAGGACGACGAAAACGGCGTCGCCGCCGGAGCCGACGCGCCGGTCTCGACGGAAGAGCTGGTCGAGGCGGCGGTCGAGGAAGTCGTCGACGCGCTCCCGGCGGAAGAGGCGGAAGTCATCGACGCGGCGACGCAAACGGAGATCGTCGAGGAAATCGTCGACGAACTGGAGCCGGTCGCCGACGCGGTCGCGGCGTCCTTAAAAGCGACGGCGTTGGCGAAGAAGAAAATCAAAGCGCGCGTTCGCGACCGTCGGCGCTCGAAACTCGACGGCGCGTCGGCGCGACTTTCGGAGAATCGGCGTATCGAGGCGATCAAAGCGCTTTGTTCGACGCGCGGAAAAATCGGCGCCCGAATCGCGGCGACGGCGATCGCGCACGGTTGGGGCGTCGACCGAACCGACAAGACGATCCGCGCGAGCTTAACCCGGGATTCGCGGCAAAAGTCGCTCAAAAATCCGGGCGTCGGACGGCTCGACGCGAACGGCGCGCCGCGTCGTCAAGACGTCTTGACCGCCGCGCTCGCGATGACGTGCGGAATGACGCCGAAGCGCGTTCAAGCGGCGCTTCGTTGCGACCAACGCGTCGTCGACGCCGCGCTCGACAAACGAAATCGCGGCGCGACGATCAAAACGATCGTCGCCGAGTCGAACAACTCGTTCGCGCCCGGTTCGTTCGGGCTGAACACGTCGATGAACGACGCGTTCGACGAGATGCGCGCCAACTGTCGTTCGAAGGCGGTTCTTGCGCGCGGGCTTCGTCGCGGCGTTATCGCGACGGCGGGATTCTCGACGATCGACGCGACCGAAATTTTTTCCGCCGTCCTCCAAGCGTTCTTGGAGCCGTCCCCGGAGAAGGCGGCGCGGCGTTACCGGGAACTGACGCGCGAAAACGTTTGCCTCGACCTGAACGTCGAAACGTCTTTTTCGGCGACGCTGAAAGGGCGGCTGTCGGCAATCCCGGAAACCGGTTTGATCGAAAAGTTGAGCTTCACGACCGAAAAGTTCGAACGCGCGGCGCTCGCCAACGGCGCGACCTTCACCGTTCCGGAACAGCTCTTCATCAACGACCGAATCGACGCGTTCGCCGAACTCGCGAACCAGCTCGCCGACCTTGGCGACGACTGCGTCGAAAACGACGTCGCCGAAGCGTTTTGGGACGTCGTCGACGGCGACGCGCTTTATGAAAACGCCGCGATGGTTTCGGAGAAACGCGGCAACTTCCTGACCGGCCCGAACTCGGCGCTCGACGAAACCGGGCTCGGCGGAGCGAAAGCGGCGCTGAACGCGATGAAGAACGCCAACGGCTTCCTGTTCGCGTCGGGAAACGAAATCCTCGTTACCGGAAGCGCGCTCTTCGCGAAGGCGAACCGTCTTTATTCGTCGGAACACCTCAACGTCGCCGATACGATCGGGTCGACAAACGTCTTTCGCGGGATTTACCGTCCGGTCGAATGGGCGTACCTCGACAAGGGCAACTGCCGCAAGTTCAAGCGCGACGGCGCGACCGCGTCGCTTTTCGCGGCGAACCCGGCGGCGTGGTTCCTTTTGCGCGACCCCGCCCGTCGTCCGTGCGTCTGCGTGAACAAATTGCGCGGGTACGAGACGCCGCAAATTCGCCAATTCGACGCCCCGGCGGACGTCTGGGGAACGACTTACCGCCTAATTTACCCGTACAGCGTAACGACGCAATACCCCGACGCGATCGTTGTCTGCCAAGGTTCGTGATAACGAAAGGAGAAGCGAAATGAATACGTTTGGAATCCGCGACGCCGGACGCGTTACCGGCCCCGGCGCGTTTAAGGCCGTCCCGAGCGTCGACGTTCCGGCGGGCGCGATTTTTATGCCGTCCTATTCGACGTCGCCGCAATTCGGCGTCGCCGACCGCCCCGTCGCCAAGGACAAGACCGGCGCGTTCTGGACGAGCGGCGTTTACGCGTTCGAGAAGCCGGAAGGCTGGTCGAGTTCGCCCGGCCAAAGGGTGTACTGGAAACCGAAGTCCGCCGTCAAAGGCGATTTAAGCGCGACGCCGTCGACCGGCGCGGTCGCGATCGGCTTCGAAGTCGTCCAGCCGGATATTCCCGATTCGCTGATTTACGTCGACCTTGTTCGACCGACTAATCTGGAGGCTTGACGTGCGAACGCCTCGATACGACGTCGACGCGTCGACGGGCGTTTTGCAAGTCGTGCGTCGACGCGACGGCGCGCCGATCGGCGCGATTCCTCTCGACGCCGAACTCGCCGCCGCGATCGTCGCCGAACTGAACGCGAACGCGGCGCCCGTCGTCGAGCCGTCGAAACCGAAACCGGCGTCGAAGAAAAAAGCAAAACCCGACGCCGACTCAACCCAACCCGAAGGAGACCCGAAATGAAAAAATTTCTTGCCGTTTTGTTTACCGCCGCCGTTCCTTGCGCCGCGTTCGCCGCCGACGCGCCGGTTTATTCGCCGACGCCTTGCGCGCCGGTCGCGACTTGTTCGCCGTCGCCGCCGGTTCCGGTTTGCGCGCCCGTTGCCGGGCCGGTCGGGGAGAGCGTCGCGACTGAAACGAACGTCGGAACCGCTTGTCCGGGCGGCGTTTGCTCGCTAAACGTTAACGTCGGAACAAGCGGAACCGGCGGCGTTTGCCCGCTCGGCGCGAACGCTTGCGAAAGCGGACGTTGCGAAACCGACGTCGGCGCGGCGTCTTGCGCGTCCAGCTTTTGCTCGGTCGCCGTCGGTTCGAACGTCGGCGTCGGCGGCGCGAAGAAAGTCCGCGCTTGGTCGCGAACCGTTTCGCGTTGCGAGCGAACCGGCGGTCAAACCGGTTTCGCTCGAACCTCCTTCGTCCGCAACATTTGCGCGGCTCGACAAACCGCGTCGAGCCGCCGCGCCGTCGCGACCGTCGTCGTTCGCTCGAACGCTTGCGCCGGAAACGCTTGTCCGACCGGAACTTGCGCGACCGCGACCGCCGCGCCGCTCCCGTGCGCGCCGGTTTGCCGTTAACCGCCGCCGCTTGCTCGATTTATTTGAGCGCGACCGCCCGCGACCAACGGGAGCAAAGAAACCGAGTTCGCGCGGTAGCGCGGGCCCGGAGCCGCGCGGTCGCGGCCGC
>JAFTUJ010000314.1 GCA_017466305.1 Thermoguttaceae bacterium | reverse complement strand
CGTCTCGTCGAAGGCCCACGAGGCGGACGGCGTCGAGAATTCCGTCGGCATGGAGACGCTCGCGAAGATTAAAATGCCGACGTTCCTTTGCCCGAGTTGCGCGAACGTCGAGTCGAGTATGAAAATGTACGGCGACGAAATCGGGTGTTACACGACGCATTATTACGGCGTCGCGGGCGCGGTCGGGAAGCGACCGAACTCGGAGCGACTCTATTCGACGATTCGAACCGCCGACGAAAACGGCGGCGAGGAGTACGGCGGCGGGCCCTGCGCGAACAACGGCGTTTTTTACGAAGAGAGCCGAACGACTTGGGCGTCGATTACCGACGGGCTGTCGAACACGGCGCTTCTCGGCGAAATCGCGTCGCAAAAGTACGACGGGTATTTCGCTTGGATTCGCGGCGCTTACGTTCAATACGGGATGACGATTTACGTCAGTTCGAAGGGGCTCGAGTGGGCGCCGAACGTTTTGAAGAACGACGACGACCCGAAGGCCGGGCTCTATCGGCGTTTTTACAGCGTCGGGGCGTTTTCGAGCGAACACGCCGGAGGCGTTCAATTCGGTTTCGCGGACGGCTCGGTTCGCTTTACCTCCGATACGACCGACCTCGACGTGTTGAAAGCGGCGGCCAGTCGCGACGGCGGCGAAGTTCTTTAACGAACCGACGGCGCCGGAACGCGAACAACGGCGTTAAGACGGCGTTAACGAACAACGATGTTAAGTCGGCGTTAGACGGCGGCGAACGCGAAGAACGGCGTTAAGTCGGCGTTAAAACGGTTCGGTTTTAACGGTTGAAACGAAAAAACGCGCCTCGACGGCGTTATCGCAAGCGTCGGGGCGCGTTTTTGCGTTAATTTAGGTGGTTTGGATAAAATGTGAAGGGCGACGTGCGGCGCGCGTCAACCTTGCGGGCCGTTTGTTTCCGGAATCACTTGCCAATCGTTGACGCCGTGAACGACGTATTTCTTGTCGGGAATCGGTTCGCTCGCTTGTTTGAGATGGCGGTTGAACTCGACGTTCAAGTTCCCGCCGCGATAGCGCGTCCCCCAAGCGGCTTGAGCGCCGTAAATGAGGATGTTGCGCATGTCGCCGCCGTAAAAATGGTGCCAAGTCGTGCAGAGAACGCCCATTCCGTTCGTTTCGGCGGCGTACGTCGCCAAACTGCGAATTCCGGTCGTGTCGCGCCAAGGGCAGACGAGAACGTCGAAACCTTGACCTTGGAAGAACGCCGTCGTCGGCCATTTGCCGTCTTTCGGCGGTTTGATGTAATATTCCCAGTCGCAGACGACGACGTCTTTCGGGAGGCGTTCGAGGAGGCCGCGCGTTTTCGGGCCGCCGCTAACGACGTAACCTTGGAACTCCGGCTTCGGTTCGATCAGCATGTCGTGCCACATCATGACGCGGCAATTTCGCTCCGCCAAGACGTCGCGGAAGTGAACGAGCCAAGAAGCCAACGCGTCGACGTAAGGGCCGCCGCGCCGCGCTTCGAAACCGGTCGCCGCCGAATACGCTTCGTCGCAGCCGAGGTGGAAGTAACGCGGCTTGTCGAACGTTTCGTAAAGTTCGAGAACGCATTCGGTTAAGAGGGCGCGCGCTTCCGGGTTCGAGACGCGCCAAGTCCAGCCGTCCGGTTCGAAGAGCGGCGCGAACTCCGGATAGCGGTCGAGGACGACGTGTTTGCCGACCGAAACGCGGGCCGCCGTCGCGTGTCCGAAAATGTTCAGCTGCGGTATCAGTTCGATTCCGAGTTCTTTGCCCAGCTTTGCCAGTTTAACGACTTCTTCCTTCGTTGTGTGAAATTCGTCCCAATAAAGTTCCGGGTGATTTTCGAACGGGAAGGTTCCCCAAAATTCGATAACGGCGTAATTGAATTTGTAAAGCGCCGCGATGCGAATCGCCTGCTCGATTCTCGCCGCGTTCGTTTCCGGGAACCAGCAGAGGTGAATCCCGCGGAAGCCGAGCGCCGGACGGTCTTCGATTTTCGTTTCCGGAACGAGGAAACGCGACGTTTTCAGCGTGTCGCCGAACGGTTCCGCGAGTTGGAAGATCGTTTTGAGCGAATCGCGGATTCCGGCGGCGTCGGACGCGGCGACAACGAGCGTTCCGGCGGACGTTTCGCGCTTTTCGGCGATTTCGGCGGGGGACGCGTCGGCGGCGACGGCGGCGTCGGCGACCGCGAAGACTTTAGAGGCGTTCGGCGCTTTGAAGAAGTCGGCGTTCGGCGCGACCGCTTCGGCAATTTGGGCAAACTCGGCGTTTTGGGCGGCGCGTTCCCCAAAGAGTTGGGCGGCTTGCGTCGCGGAAAACGCTTTCGGGTCGACTTTGGCGGCGAATTTTTCAGCGAGGAACGCTTTCGTCGATTGGACGACGGCGCGGAGCGCGGCTTCGTCGGCGGCGAGCGCGTCCGGGAGAACGAGCGCGACGTCGAGGCGGTCGTTCAAAACGACGACGCGGCGGCCGAACTCGACGGCGACCGGGGCCGGAATGAGGCGGGCGTTATAAATCGCGGTTTCGTCCGGCGTCGTCGGTTCGAAGGCGGAAATCGGCGTCGTCGAAGCGCAAAACGCGGCGGCGGAAAGCGTTAAAATCGATAAAGACGTTAAAAAACGTCGAGCGAACGTCGGCATAAAGCGTCCTTTCGTCGTTAAAACGGGGGAAAAACGCCGCGTCGTCCGGGTTCAACGGGAAGTCCGGCGTTCCGACGCGGCGGTTGTTTGGGGCGGCGAAGTTGTTTGCGCCGTTGGGAACGGTTGCGTTGGCGGCGTAAAGTCGAGCGATTTTGTTGACTTTAACGCCGGGAAACGGCGTCGCGCCGTCGGAAACGAGCGACTCGAGCGGACGGCAATGAGAACGAAAACGTCGGCTTTGCCGATTTTGCTGGTTTTGCCGGTTGGGCGAGCGTCAAGCGAGCGCTTTTTCGGCGGCGGCGAGGAGTTTTTTCGCGTCGAACGGCGTTTGGCATTCGCGGAGCGCGTCGAGGAAACCTTCCGATTTCAGGACGCGAGCCAAGCGGTTCAGCATCCGGAGATAAACGCGGTCGGAGTCGCAGCAAAGGAGGAAAAAGACGTCGGTCAAGTTGTTGAAACCGCCGCCGAACGGGACGCCGCGACCCGCGACCCCGAGCGCGAGGAAGTTTTCGGCGATGATGTGCGGCTGCGGTTGGCGCGGGTGCAGAATCGCGACGCCGACGTCGAGCGCGGTCGACGCCATTTCTTCGCGTTCCCGGAGCGCGTCGGCCATCCCGTCGGCGTCCCAAAGGACTCCGGCGTCGGCGGCGAGTTTCGTTATATTCCGAATAACCGATTCTTTCGTTTTCGCCGGAAAGTTGAGGTCGATCGCGTTTTCGGCGAAAATATCGGCGAGCGTCGTTTCTTCGTCGTCGGCGCCGGCGTTCGGCGCGAGCGTTTTTTCGAACTCGTCGTTTTGCGACTCCGGTTCGACGATTTCGGTTTCCATCCAAAGGACGACGTCCGGGAGCGCGAAGACCCATTCGCCTTGGACTTTGCGACCTTTGAGCGTTCCGTTTTCGGCGAGTTTTTGGAGTTGTTTCGGTTGACGGCGGAGGAATTTCGCCAATTCGTCGAGCGTGTAAGAGCGTTGCATCGTTTTTGTCCTTTCAATCGTTAGAACCCGCAAAGTTTTCGGGCTTTGTCGACGGCGCGGAGCGAGAAAACAAGCGCGTTGCGTCGTTGCAAAGTTGAAAATTCGTTTTGCCGTTAGATTTTCTTTATTTTAGCGCTTTTTTCGCGTCGGGCAAGTCGGGGGGGGGAAGCGCGCCGTTCGGAGGCGGCGATTATAGCGGTTGCGCCGGATTTAGCGGGCGTTTGAATTTTTTCACGATGAATTTGTAATTATTTTCGTCGTTTTAGCGCGCCGACCTATATTATATATTAATGAGAGTTAGCAACGCGTTAATCTTGCGTGCAACCCTAAAAATTAAAGGGGATAGGTGGATTATATGAGTAAAAACGAATGGTTTTGGCAAAACGACGAACAAACGAACGGGCCGACGACGTTGAACGAATTGCTTGCGGCGATCGGACGCGGTGAAGTCGATTCGTTGACAAACGTTTCGAACGACGGCAACGTTTGGCGGCTTGCGGGAACGTGTTCCGAGCTGGCGGACGCGTTGGCGGCGACGGACGATGAAATAACGCCTCGAAAAGGTTGCGGTTGCGGTTGCGCGTTGGCGGTTCTTTTGTTCTTGGCGTTGTTGATAATGATTCCGCCGTTGATCGACGCGTTCCGAAAAGCGGAGCTCTATATGAAATGCCTCAATAATATGAAATGCATCGCGCTTGCGATCCACAATTTTACCGACGTATGCGGCTCGGCGCCTCCGGCTTACACGGTCGACGAAAACGGCGAGCCGTTGCACAGTTGGCGCGTCGCGTTGTTGCCTTATATCGGCGAATCCAAACTTTATTCGCAGATTCGACACGACGAACCTTGGGACAGCGAATGGAATTCGCAATTTCACGACCAAATGCCGGCGATTTACGCGTGTCCGAGCGCGCCGTTGGAACCGGGGTTGACGACTTACGCCGTCGTCGTCGACAAAGAGGGCGCGTCGCGACCGAGTTATTATAGGCGCAGCGGCTTGGGCGTTAAACCGGAGGAGATCGCCGACGGCGCGGAAAACACGATTTTTATTATCGAACGACGAGCGCTCGTTTGTTGGATGGATCCGACGCATGAAACTTCGATCGAATCTTTAGCGGAAACGATTGGAAGCGGACACGCGGCGGAGGCGCTTGCGATTATGTTCGACGGTTCCGTCCGCCGAATCGAGCGCGATATCGAGCCGGAAACGTTGCGAGCGTTGGCGACCGCCGCCGGAGGGGAAGCGATCGACGTCGACGCGGTCGCGAAAAAAGTTGCCGGGCCGTCTTCGGCGTTGTAACGCGACGAGCGTCGGCAGGGGGCGGGAAGCGTCGACTTTAACGGCGCCGCCCGCTTTTTGAAAATTTTGACGAAAAACAGTCGCGCGACTTGACTTGCAAACGTCGGCGCGACAAAAAGAAAACCGGCGACGGGGCGGCGCGAACGGGGCGTCGCGTCGGACGGTTGGGGTAGTTTGAGCGATATTGACGATTTTAGCGACGGAGGGACGGAAGGGAACGTTGACGTTCGAAGCGCTCGCGGCGTTTGGGCGGTTCCGTCCGTTTCGTTCCCCGGCGTCGACCGGCGCGTCGACGGGAAAATTTTTGACTTTTTTGAGAAAAATCGGGATTTTTTTTGTCGCTTTCGGCGTTTGGGCGGTCTTTATATAGTAGGCGCGCCGTCGCAAGGGGCGAATTTGTCGCCGAATCGCGGACGGTTGAGTTAAAATAGGGGAAGAGGAAAAGGCGGAGAAAGAGGGAAGAGTCGACGAAGCGGGGGAAACGGCGAAGTTGGAAAAGCGCGGCGAAGTTGGGCGGTCGCGGCGAGATTGCGGGAAGCGTCGGTTTTGACGACGTTTTCCGTTTTTTTTTTATTTTGGCGAACGAAAAAAGTCGTTATTCCTTGACGCGTCGCCGCTGCGCGATTAGAATAAAAAGTAGGCGGCGCCGTGTCGCCCAAAATGCTCTTTTTGCGACGGCTGAATCGACGACAATTCGTTGAGAAGTCGAGAGATCGAGAAATCGAAAAATAAGGAGAAACTCAATGAGAAGCGAAATGAAACAAAACGGCGGGCGTCGGAAAGCGCGCGTCGCGGCGGCGATTTTGACTTGCGTTTTGGCGGGCGCGGCGTTTGGCTGCGGCAACGACGCGAAGCAAACGACGACGGACGCCGAGACCGGAATCGACGACGCGAAGGTCGTTTTGTCGGAAAAAGCGGAGCGGCTCCGAAAAATTGGAAGCGCGTTCAACATGCACGCCAATCTACGCGGCGCGCTTCCGCCGATTTATTCGGCCGACGCTCAGGGGCGCCCGCTCCATTCTTGGCGCGTGTTGATTTTGGCGGAGCTTGGCGAGGGAGAACTTTACTCTAAAATCAAACTCGACGAACCTTGGGACAGCGAGTGGAATTCGCAATTCCATTCCCAAATGCCGGCGGTTTTCGCCGCGTCGAGCGACGCGTCGAAGACCGCGTTTTCGGTCGTCGTCGGGG
>JAFTUJ010000313.1 GCA_017466305.1 Thermoguttaceae bacterium | reverse complement strand
GCCGAGTTGGCGGAATTCGACGTCTTTTTGCGCGACGCGGTGTGTTCCGATCACAATGTCTACCGCGCCGCTCTTCAATTTTTCGAGCGTCTCTTTTTGCTCCTTTTTCGCAACGAAGCGCGACAGCCGGGCGACCGTTACCGGAAACGCCGCCGTTCGCTCGCTGAAAACGCGATAATGCTGCTCCGCCAAGACGGTCGTCGGAACGAGAACCGCGACTTGGTATCCCGCTTCGACCGCCTTAAACGCCGCACGCAACGCGACTTCCGTCTTGCCGAAACCGACGTCGCCGCAAAGGAGCCGGTCCATCGGTCGGGAGCGTTCCATATCGCGCTTAACCGCTTCGATCGCGGCGAGTTGATCGTCGGTTTCGCGATAAGGAAAGAGCGATTCGAAGTCGCGTTGCCAAGGGCCGTCCTCCGGAAACGCGACGCCTTCGAGCGAGTCGCGGGCCGCCTGCAAATTCAGCATTTCCGACGCGAGTTCCCAAACGCCTTCCTGCGCCGCTCGCTTCTGTTTTTCCCAACTCGAACCGCGAATCTTCGCCAACGCCGGTTCGGAGCGCGCGCCGCCGGGCCCGACGTAACGGTGAATTTTGCCGATGCGCGACGCCGGGACGTAAAGGTAAGCGGAGTCCGCAAACTCCAATTTTAAATGGTCTTCGCGCTGATTCGCTTTGTCGATCGTCTCGACGCCGAGGTAGCGGGCCAAACCGCGTTCGGTGTGAATAACGAGGTCGCCCGGCGTCAGCTCCATAAAGGAGTCGATCGTTTTGCTCAACGCTTTTTTGCGAGCCGCCCCGGTCGAACGTCGCGCGACGGAGCGTCCGAAAAGTTGCTCCGCGCCGATCAAAATCGCGTTCGCCGGCTTCCAATCGAACCCGTTCGCAAGAGAGCCGACCAAGAAATGAAGCCGCCCTTCCCGCAACGGAACCGCCGCGCGGAACGTCTCTTGCAACCGTCGCGACTCCGCCTCCGACGCGCAAACGATCGAAATCGACTCTTCTTCCGGCGACCGATTTAACGCCGCTTCGACTTGCGTCGCGTCTCCTTGGAACCGCTCGACCGAGCCGAAATCGACGCCGAAACGCGCCGTCGCGAACTCCGCGCCGGTCGAAACCGCGACCGCGTGCGCCGTCGGCCGCCGGTAAAGCGCGTTGACGACGTCGGCGACCTTGGCGAGGCGCGAACGCTCCGCGTCGGAGTAATCGGCGACGAGCCGCGTCGTTTCGCCGATCGTCTCGTCCGAGTTGAGGAAGAGCGTCCAAGCGTCGTTCGGCAAACGGTCGACAAAGGAGCCGGTCGCGACGCCGCCGACCAAAAGTCGAGAAATTTCAACGCTTTCCAACTCCTCGACCGACCGTTGGCTCGCGACGTCGAACGAACGAATCGACTCGACTTCGTCGCCGAAAAACTCGAAACGAACCGGCTTGTTCCAGTCGACGGCGAAAACGTCGACGACGTGCCCGCGCGCCGAATATTCGCCCGGCAACTCGACCGCCGTCGTCGAATGAAACCCGCCTTCGGCCAACCAGCGGACGAGCCGATCGCGCCCAAACTCCTCGGCGAGCGCGACGCGAAGCGTTCCTTCGGCGACTTGCTCGCGACTCGGAACCGGCTGCAAAAGCGCCGCCAACGACGCGACGACAAAGGGCGGCGCGTCGCCGGAAGCCGCGTCGGTTGCCGAATTTGCGTCGCTTGCCGAATTTGCGCCGCTTGCCGAATTTGCGCCGGTCGCCGAACTTGCGTCGGTTGCCGAATTTGCGCCGCTTGCCGAACTTGCGCCGCTTGCCGAATTTGCGCCGCTTGCCGAACTTGCGCCGCTTGCCGAATTTGCGCCGGTCGCCGAATTTGCGCCGGTCGCCGAATTTGCGTCGCTTGCCGAATTTGCGCCGCTTGCCGAACTTGCGTCGCTTGCCGAATTTGCGTCGCTTGCCGAATTTGCGTCGCTTGCCGAATTTGCGCCGAGCGCCGAACTTGCGTCGCCTTTAACGCCGACTTCGCCCCCGGTTTCGGCGGAAAACGGCGCGGTCGCCCGACGATCGAGCGCCTTCAAGACGCGGAGTCGAACGCCGAAATCGACGTCCTCCGACAAAAAAATTTCCTCGCCGGCGTCGTCGAAAACGGACGCGGGCAAGACCGGGTATTTGAGAATCGGCGCGTTGGTAAAAAACGCCAAGTCGGCGGCGACGCGGTCGACGTCCCCGGGGCGCGCGACGACGACCAACGTCGTTTTGCGGAGCGAGTCGGCGGCGGTCGCTCCCAAGAACGCAAACGCGCTCCCGACGCAACCGTCCCAAACGATCGACTCGCCGGAACGCAAAATCTCCGTCGCTCGTTGAAAATCGGGCGTTTCGCGCAAAAGGGACTTCAACGCCAAAATTTGTTCGTCCATCGTTTTTCGTCCCCTTTCCTTTATTTTGCGTCGTTTATCCGTTAAAAGTCTTACCGTCGTTATTAATTATACCGCAAAACCGCCGTTTGAGAAGTCGCCGCGTCGGTTTGTTCGCCGCCGCCCTTCTTTTAGACGCGATTTTTCGCTCGATAAACCGCGTTTTCGCTCGACGTTAATATTGAAAGACGCGCCGCCGACAAAACGCGACGCAATTTTCAACGCGAAAAGAAAAAAAAAACGAAAAAAAGAAAAAACGCCGCGGTCGAATCGTTCGACGCGGCGTTTTGAGCGTTTAAGCAATTTGGACAACCTAAGCGTTTCAAGCAATTTAGGCAGCTTGGACCGTTTTAACGTCTTCCAACGTTCGCTCCTTCGAACGTTCCGCTCCTCGCCGAACGATTCAAAAATTGAGCGATTTTTCGCGCTCGCCGACCTTCTCGTTGCGTCCGTCGCCGCGTTCGCCGATCTTCTCGTTGCGTCCGCCGCGTTCGCCGATCTTCTCGTTGCGTCCGCCGCGCGTTCGCCGATCTTCTCGGTTATCTTTCCGGCGTCCAGTCGACGACTGTTTCTTGAACGATTTTCGTCGAGCGGTCGATTTCGTCGAACGCAAGAATATCGACGTTCGGCGCCGCGCTCCAAGTCGCTTCCCGCAAAGCGTTGCGAATCGCGCCGTCGACCAATAACGTCGGCGCCGCGCCCGCTTCGCGCAATTGTTCGCCGCTCGCTCGAACGGCCGCCCCCAACGTTTCAAGCTCGGTCGCGGTCAAAGTTAACGCGACGCCGAACTCCGTCGTTTCGGCGGCGGAGCGCAACGCGTCCTCCGCTTCCGGCTCGAACATCGCGACGCGGAGCGTTCCGTCCTCGTCGCGATTCTTCGCCGACAACGTTCGCGCCATCCGAACGCGAACGCGGTCGAGGAGCCGATAAGGATTCGATTCTCGCGCCGCAAAATCGCCCAACGTTTCCAAAATCGAGTCGAGTCGGCGAATCGAAACCCCTTCGCGCAAGAGAAGTTGGAGAATTTGCTGAACTTGGGCAAGTTTCATCGCGCCGGGAATCAAATCGTCGACGACGGTCGGCGACGTTTCGCGCAACCGGTCGACAAGTCGCTTCGTCGCGTCGCGGGTCAAGAGTTCCGCCGCTTCCCGACGCGCCGTTTGGAGGAGTCGCATTTCAACGAAAGTCGCGGCGTCCCAAACCTCGTACCCGGCGCTTTCGGCGGCGGCGCGATTACGCGGATCGATCCAATACGCGGTCGCGCCGTCGAGCGGCGACGTCGTTTGGAGTCCCGGAAGCGTCCCGAACGCGAATCCGGCGTCGACGGCGAAAAGCATCGTCGGGTAAACGGTCGCCAGCGCGACGGTCTCCCCTTTAATTTTGATCGCGAACTGCCCGTCGTCGAGTTTCGGATTGTCGCGAACTCGCGTTTTCGGCAAGACGAACCCGAGTTCCGACGCGATTCGACGCCGCGTTCGCCGCACTCGCTCGAGCAAGTTTTCGCCGTCCGTCGGGTCGGCCAACGGTATCAGCCCGAGCCCGATTTCGAGTTCCATCGGCTCGACCGCGTATTGGATCGATCCGCGTAAT
>JAFTUJ010000312.1 GCA_017466305.1 Thermoguttaceae bacterium | reverse complement strand
GGCCGGCGGTCGTCGAGTTGGCGCGAGTTCGTTCGCTCGCCGTCGACTAGTGTTTGAAGTGTCGACGACCGGTGAAGATCATCGCGATCCCGAGCTTGTTGCAAGCGTCGATGACCGCTTGGTCGTTCTTCGAGCCGCCCGGTTGGATAACCGCGACGACGCCCTTGGCCGCTTCGATACCGTCCGGGACCGGGAAGAACGCGTCGGACGCGAGAACGGCGCCTTGCGCGCGGTCGCCCGCTTTTTCGACGGAAATTTCAACCGAGTCGACGCGGCTCATTTGGCCCGCGCCGACGCCGACGAGCGCTTCGTCTTTCGCGAGAACGATCGCGTTCGACTTGACGTGTCGAACCATTTCCCAACCGAAACGGAGGTCGCGCATTTGCTCTTCGGTCGGCGCTTTTTCGGTAACGACGCGCCAATCTTCTTCCGGGTCGACTTCGACGTCGCCGTCTTGCAACAGCGCGCCGCCGGTCAACGGACGAACGACCCAACCGCTCGGAGCGCGACCGAATTCGCCGGTTTCGAGCAAGCGAACGTTCGCCTTCCATTTCGGAACGGTCGTCAAAATTTCCAACGCTTTCGGCGAGAAGGACGGCGCGATAATCGCTTCGACGAAGAGCCCCGGTTGCGCGAGGTAGTTCGCCGATTCTTCGTCGACTTCGCGGTTGACGCCCAAAATCGAACCGAACGCGCTGAGCGGATCCCCTTCCATCCCCTTGCGAACGGCGTCGGCGATCGTATCCGCGACGGCGGCGCCGCAGGGGTTGTTGTGCTTCAGAACCGCGACCGCCGGTTTGTCGAAGGAGCGCGCCATCGCCAACGCGGCGTCGGCGTCGAGAAGATTATTGTACGAGAGTTCTTTTCCGTTCAGCTGGCGAGCGGTAACGGCGGACGCGCCCTTATATTTCGCGTCGACGTAAAGCGCGGCGCGTTGGTGCGGGTTTTCGCCGTAACGGAGTTCCGTAACGAGCTTCATCGCCGACGAGATCGTGTTCGGGAAGACCGCGGCGCCGTCGTGTTCCGCGAAGTAACGAGCGATCGCGGCGTCGTAAGAAGCGGTGTGCGCGAACGCGTCGCGAGCCAACGAACGGCGGAGCTGCATCGAAAGGGCGCCGTTTTGTTGAATCTCTTCCAAAACGCGGGAGTATTGCTCGGCGGAGGTAACGATCCCGACGAAACGATGGTTTTTCGCCGCGGCGCGCACCATCGTCGGGCCGCCGATGTCGATATTTTCGATCGCTTCGGCGTCGGTAACGCCTTCTTTCGCGACCGTCGCTTCGAACGGATAAAGGTTGACGACGACGAGTTCGAACGGTTCGATGCCGTGATCGGTCGCCGACTTCATGTCGGTTTCGTCGTCGCGACGGCAAAGGATCCCTCCGTGAACTTTCGGGTGCAGCGTCTTCAGACGACCGTCCATCATCTCCGGAAAACCGGTGTAATCGGTAACGTCGGTAACTGGAATCTCGTTCGATTCGAGATAACGCTTCGTGCCGCCGGTGCTGAAGAGTTGAACGCCCGCCGCGACGAGCCCTTTCGCGAAGTCGGCGAGGCCCATTTTGTCGCTGACGCTGATCAACGCGCGCTTAACTTGAGGATCCATTTTTAACCTTTCTTAAACGTTGGCGTAATCGCGGCCCCCGACAAGGAAACGCCGCGCCTTCTGGAAAAAACACGTCCTCTTATTATTGTGCGCCGAAAACGCGACGGGTCAAGCCCCCCCGAACGCTTCCCCGCCCGTTTCCTTCAGTCGCGTTTTACGGCGCCGCCAAAAAGACCGCATAATCCCGCCAAGCGTCGCGACCGTTAAAGTCGCCGACGGCGTTTTCGTCCAAAACGAAAACAAAAACAACGACGCCGTCGCCCCCCAAAAACGAAAACGACGGCGGCGTTCCCGCCGAAGCCGAAAACGACGACGGCATTCCCGCCGAAACCGAAAACGACGACGGCATTCTCGCCGAAGACGACGCGGCGCGACGTTAAAACGGGCAAATTGGGCAAGCTAAACGCTTTGTCTCAACGCGCTTGCAGAACGTAACCGCGCCCGCGAGCGACGCAAAGGAGCGTTCCCGCCTCGTCCGTAACGCGCATTTCGGCAAGCGCCGTCGTACGAGTGCGCGAAATTTCCTTCGCTTCGGCGACGATTTTGCCGGATTTAACGGTTTTGCAGTAAGAAATTGAAACTTCGATCCCGATAACCGGCTCTTCCGCGTAATTACAAGCGGCGGCGAACGCAAAATCGGCGAGCGAAAAGAGAACGCCCCCTTGACAAACGCCGACGCCGTTCATGTGCTCCGGCTTCACCGTCAACTCGGCGCGCGCCGTTCCGACGCCGACCTCGAGGAGTTCGACGCCGAGCAAATTGCAAATAAACTTGTCGGCGAGCATTCGTTCGCGTTGCTTTTCTTCGCCAATATAAGGAATTTCCACCGTTTTCAACCCCTTTTGCGCAATCGCGCCAATCCGTAAACTTTCGCCGTTTTACCGACTTTCTAACTTAACCGACGTCGAAGAGTCGCGCTTCGACCTTTCAAAGCGCAAAACGTCCCTTCGCCGAACGCGGCGTCCTTTGCGTCGCGTTCGCCGTTCCGTTTTCCGCGCCGTTGCGTTGTTAAACTCTCAACGGCGGGCGCTCGACAATCAAACTTTTATCGACGATTAAGACGAATATGATTCGTCGCAACGAAAATATTATTATGTTGAATACGAACGGTAAAGCCGACTTGCTCGCCCAACGCTTCCAAGTCGTATTTGATGTTTTGAATATCGAGCTTCGGGTCGACTTCCACTTGCCCGATCAGAACGAAATCGCCGTCCGGAGTGATGTCGCCGTAAAGGTCGACAATGTTGATTTCCTTATCGCCGAGGTAACGGGTGAATTGCGAAACGATCCCTTCCGAGTCTTTTCCGAACGCGGTGATAACGAAAATATTCGATTCCGGCGCCTCGGTCGCTTTCTTCTCGTCGGTCGTCGCGAAAAGAATCGCTTGGCAGCCTTCGAGCCCCTTTTCTTGCAAGATTTTCGTCTTCAGCGTCTCTTCGTCCGCTTTTTCTTGCAGCGAAAACGTCATAATGAGCGTAAAATAACCGTCGAGAACCGTTTGGCTGCACGACTCGATGTTGCCGCCCAAATTCTTAATAGCCGAACTGACTCCGGCGACGATACCCGGACGGTCGACAGCCGTAACGTTAATCACATATCCGCAGCTCATCGATTTTTCCTCTTTTTCGCTTGCGTTGTTACTCGGTTGATTAAATTATTCCAATTATTCTCAATTTTCGGGGCCGATTTTAGCGTTATTAGCGATTTGAGGGCTTAACGCTTTGGCGATTTTAGCGTTATTAGCGATTTGAGGGCTTAACGCTTTTGGCGCTTTTAGCGATTTTAGCGACAGCAGCAACCTTAACGCTTTTAGCAATTTTAGCCAATTTAACGTCTTTGCTTTTTTTGCAACTTTTGCGCCGACTCGCCGTCGACGGCGTTCAAATTTTCGCGCATTTTGTCTCCAACGAGTGCAACGTCGCCAATATTGCAAACATCGCCAACATCGCTAAAATCATTCAAACCG
>JAFTUJ010000311.1 GCA_017466305.1 Thermoguttaceae bacterium | reverse complement strand
GCGGCGGGCGTTTGCGTCGCGTTTTGAGCGGGACTAGCGGCGTTTGGCGCGGCGGGCGTTTGCGTCGCGTTTTGAGCGGGGCGAGCGGCGTTCGGCGCGGCGGGCGTTTGCGTCGCGTTTTGAGCGGGGCGAGCGGCGTTCGGCGCTTGCGCGACTTTAGCGGCGCGGCGCGGCGTCGACGTTTGAGCGAACGCGGACGGCGACGTCGTGTCGACGACAACGCCGAGAGCGCAGAGAAGAGCGAGCGTTCGCGAAACTCGGCGAGCAAGCGAAAGGCGAGAAACGGGAGTGCGAGCGGAAGTCATACGGGTTCCTTAACGTCGCGCAAAACGACGCCGTTTAAAACGTTGGTGGAAACGAGTTAAGCGTCGACGCGTAACGGGGCGACGCTAAGCGCCGCGAGTATACCAAATTTTTTTCTTTGGCGCAAGCGCATTATTTCGCGTTTTTTCAAGTAAAAAATCGCCGTCGGTTTGATAAAACGACGAAGAAACAGAGCCGCAACTCTCGGCGAAATAAGACGATAGAATGTTGAGAAGGAGGGGCGAGGCCGAAGGATCGGCGAAAGCGCGCGTCGGTTGGAGGAAGAACGCGAAAACGCCGCGAACTCGACGAACAACGTCGAAGAGTTCGCGGCGAAAAGGAGTTAAATCGTTGTCGCGCAAACTGTTAGAAACGGTAGGAGACGCCGCCGGTAACGTTGAAGGTTTGCGCGTTTTTGTACCAAATCGCGTTGACGTCGCCGGTCGCGGTCAACGTTTTCAGCGGGTTGAGGTGCATAAAGCCTCCGCCGCCGACGTTTAAGGAGCTTTCGCCCATTTCGTGCGACGCCATGTCTTCCCAGCGATACGCGTCGCTATAATACGTCAATTCCGGCGCGTCGTCTCCGCCGAGTTTGACGCCGTAGAAGACGCGACCGTTCAAGCCGATCAGCCCGTGTCGCGGGTTGGAGTAGATGAACGAGAGCCCGGCGCGCGCGGTGTTGCGGTTGTAGTAAGTCTTGGCGTAGGAGTAACTTTGGGCGAATATGTCCATATACGGGTTTAACAAAACGCTTTCGGAGCCGGCGCCGGCGACCGTCGCGGTTTCACTAAAGCCGTACAGCCAAGAGTGTTCCGAGTCGACGCCGATTGTCGGACGCAAGGTAAAGGCGTCGTTGAGGTCGGCGCGGTACGAGAGGTAAAGGGTTCCGGTGAGGGTGTTTCCGTTTCCGTCGGCTTGGTAGCGGTAGAGGCCGCCCGCGTCGGGACCGAAGTTCGCAAAGCGTTCCCAGTCCATCGTTTGCGTTCCGCCGCCGACGTAAACGTTGACTTCCCAAACGTCGGCGAGAACTTTGTCGAGGTGTCCGGCGAATTGGAAGTCGGTCATTTCCATGCGCGAGCCGACGGAGCCGTAACCGCCCTCTAAAGCGTTTGCGGATTGGATTTCCGGCGACGAAAGCCCGAAGAAGAGCCCGGCGGACGTCGTTGCGTCAACTTGTCGCCGAATTCCGCCGACGATACCGGAGCGTTTCAAGTCGTAACCGTGCGTCGTTACGCCGCCGACGTTGTAATCGTCGCCGTCGACGGAGGTGTGTGTATAGGCGGCCCAGACGCTTCGGTTCGGGCTGTAAGTCTTTTGTTCGATGGCGCTTTGTTGCGGTTGGGGATTGAGCTCTAAGGCGTTCCAGTCGCGTTCGGCGTCTTGACCGCGTTTGGCTTCGCCGCCGACGGTCGAACCTCCGAAGAAGGAGCTTGTCGGGTTGCCGAAGTGTCCTTGCGCGTTCAACATATTGTAGCCGAGGAGGGACAAGTTGTGAACGGTTTGGGTAACTTTGGCTTGGTCGGTTTCGTTGTACAAGGCGTCGTAGAAACCGAGGGCGCGTCCGCCGTCGAGTCTTGCGGAGTCGAGTTTTGCGGCGAGTTCGCGTTCGCGTTCGCTCATATTTTGTTCGGCGGCGTATTCGGCGACGTTTTTCGCGCGGACGGTAACGACGCCGGCGGCGGAGTCGGCGGACGTTTGCGCAAAGGTTGCGTCGACGAGTTGCGCGGCGCCGAAGAGATTTTCAACGTCCTCGGGCGTCGCGTCGACGAGATCGAAAGTTACGTCCGTCGTTCCTTGACCAATCGGGAGCTTCGAACGGTCGATTTTGATTGAGTTGGCGTCGAGTTCGAAGGTCAATTCGACGTCGGAATCAACGCTGGAAATCGCGTCGTACCAGATTCTCGTTCGTTCGCCGAAAATAATGCTTTTGGCGTGAATCGCGCCGAGTTTACGGTCGATTTGCGCGGCGTTTCCGTCGGCGTCGCGGTAAGTCGTATCGATCCAAATTCGGGCGCCGTCGGAGACGATTTGTTCGATCGTCCGTCCGGCGTAGCGGTCGCCGACTTGGTAGAGGTAGTCGAAACCGTTGTTGAATTGGACGGACGTTGCGGTAACGGACGGCGCTTTTGTCGGGTCGGTTTCGTCGCCGCGCGAGAAGCCGAGCATCCCGCAACTTTCGACCGACCAAAGAGAACCGGCGGCGCCGTCGTCCGAAAGCTGGAAGTAGGTTTCGCCCCAAACGGAGAAGCGATTTGACGCGGCGTCGCCAAAATCGGTATCGCCGCGAACGACCATAAAAGCGCGTTCGATCGCCGTTTGACCGGAAAAGTTGAAGAGTTTATAGTCGTATTGATCTTGGTTTTTCGCGTCGACGACGACGGTGTAACCGTTGGCGGTTTCGCCGGGCGCGACGTATTGCGAGCCGACCGACGTGAAGGTTAGGAACCCTCGATAACCGATTATGTCGCGCTCGATAACGTTGCCGTTGGCGATCGCGTTTTCGAGGTTGGAGCGCCCGGCTTCCCATTCGAGGAACGTCGGCGTTTGGTTTTCGTCGTAAGTGAGGTAAAATTTATTGGTAAGGCCTTGGTCGATCGTTTTTTTATCGACGTTGCAGTAGAAGAGGGAAGCGTCGTGGATAAAAACGTCGACGTTGAGGCAGTTGGCGTTGGCAAACACTTGCGTGGTGTGGTCGACGATAACGCCGTTTTCGGAGATTGACGTTCCGGTAAGGTTGAGCACGCTGTTTTCGTTGAAGGTCGCTCGACCCTCGCCGAGCCCGCCGAAATCGCTTGCAAAAATAGCGCGGGTCGGAGCTCCGGCTTCGCTCGCGATAAGGACATTACCGTCGTAATGGACGGAGCCGTAGGAGTTAAGCTCGCTTCCCCAAACAATGAGGTCTTTTTCCAACGTGATTTGGCGATCGTCGGCGCCGAGAAGATGCAACGAGGCGTCGCTAACGGTTACGCCTTCGTGGAAAACGTGTTCGCCGGAGCCGAGGTATAAGGACGCGGGCGCCGTGTAACCTACGACGGTAACAAGATCGTTGAATTCCGAGTCGCCGAAAATGTTTAGCGCGCCGCCCAACACGTTGGTCGCGCCGTTAAACGTCGTTTTGCCAAAGTAATTGACTTCGGCGGTTACGCGGTCGTTTTCGCTTTGGTAAACGGCGTCGCAAGCGGCAAACGTCAAGGAGCCGTCGCCCGCTAAGCCAAAATCGCCGTTGATTTCTTGCGGTGAAACGGCGAGACCGTTCATATCGGCGTATAGACCGCGCATATCCTCGAAGTTTTGTTGCGAATTGAGAAGGAAGACGGTTCCGCCGGCGCTTAAGTCGAGAAAGTGCCCTTTGTGTTCGACGGTTTTGGAAATGGGGCCGCCGTACGCCGCTTCAAGGTCAAGGCCCAATTGTTTATAGGAATCGACTTGATGTTTAGCGCTTAACGCTTCCTCTTCCGCGTTCGAAGGGACGACGTCTTTTTCGTGGAGAAGCGTCCACATATGTAGCGTTTCCGTTTCCGCGTCGTAGGTTGGCGCGACTAAACTCGTCGACAGCCAAATAACGCCGCCGTCGAGGGAAATGGTCGAATCGTAGGTTTGAGACGGATCGTTGTAGCTGAAGAATTCCGTAAGATCAAGCATGCCGCCGTATTCCGCGACGCTGATATCGATATTCGGCATTGTGTACGTCTGCGCAAGCGCCGGAGCGGCGGTCGCGAAGGTCAGCGCGAGGGCGCCGACGGCAGACAACTTCGACGGCGAAAAGAGGAGGCGGCGGAGGCGTTCGACAACGACGGAACGACGTGCGACGGTCGACATAACGGCGAATCCTTTCAACGGGAACTAAGCAAACGGCCAAAAAACGCTCGGTCGCGCCAATTTGCGGACGCGTAAAAACGCTCGGTCGCGCCAATTTGCGGACGCGCAAAACAAACGCGAAAAATCTTGCTTGCGAAAAAGCGGAAACGAAGGAAGAAAAACGCGCGTTTCGACGCTCGTCGACGACGAACGCAAAACGACCGCGTTGGCTAAGTCAAGAAACGACAATCCGTTGTCGCGTCGCTTCGCCAAACTCCGTTTCGGCTTCGACCGTCGGAAAAAAAGCGCGTTAACTAAAAACGTTTTCCGACGTAAAATTTCTATCGGTTTCGCGACGGAAAAATCTTGCGCCCTTTTTTGAAAAATGAGAAATTTTTTCAACGCGACGCGTCGATTCTAAGAAAAACAGACGGGAAATCGGCGCAATCGCCAACATCTTGACCGTCAAAAAAATAAAGACGCGGCAAATTAGGGAACGTTCGGCCCTTGACGC
Source organism: Thermoguttaceae bacterium (assembly GCA_017466305.1). Taxonomy (GTDB): domain Bacteria; phylum Planctomycetota; class Planctomycetia; order Pirellulales; family Thermoguttaceae; genus RUG369. Next base: position 234 of record JAFTUJ010000311.1, on the reverse strand, counting down.
GCGCCGTCGCCGTCGTTAAAATGAAATTTATCGGAGAAATTCTAAAAAGTCGACAAAAAACGTCGGGTTTGGCGAAGACGTTAACGTCGTTGTTGGAAAGGAGAACGGGAAGATGGGCGTCGCCGCTTCGTTGCGTTGGTTGAGCGTTTGGGGACTTGCGTTGGCGGTCGTCGCGGCGTCGGGCGTCGCGTTGGCGGGCGTCGCGGCGGCGGATTCGGCGGCGGGCGTCGCGTC
>JAFTUJ010000310.1 GCA_017466305.1 Thermoguttaceae bacterium | reverse complement strand
GTTCGCCGACGCTCGTTTGGCGACGCTTGCTCGCGACAATTCGCGTTCGCCGACGCTCGTTTGGCGACGCTCGTTCGCGCTTCGGGAAACCGAAAATCGTTTTGCGTCCCGGCGCGTTTTTTTGCGATTCCTCCCGAATCGAACGCGCCCGAACCCCTTTTTCCCCCTTGAAACGTTCGCCGAATGTTCGTTTGCCCTTTAGTTAGCGGAAGCTCCGGGAACGCGACTTACGTCGCCGCCGGGAAAACGCGCGTCTTGATCGACTGCGGCAAAAGCGGTCGCTGCATCGAAAGCTGTCTCCGTCAAATCGGCGTCGAGCCGAGTTCGCTCACCGCCCTCTTAACGACGCACGCTCACTTCGACCACACGCAGGGGCTCGGCGTCTTTTCGCGCAAATACAATCTCCCAATTTACGCCAGTATCGGAACTTGGGACGAAATGCAAAAACGCGGAACGCTCGGCCCCGTCGAAACGCGCCATATGAAAATTTTCCAAAGCGACGGCCCGAAACGAACGCTCGACCTCGGCGATCTCGAAGCGACGTTCTTTTCGACGCCGCACGACGCCCGCGACTCCGTCGGCTACGTCTTAACCGACGGTCGCCGCAAATTCGCGCTCGCGACCGACTGCGGAACCGTTACCGAAACGCTCCGCAAGCGTCTCCTCGGCGCCGACGTCGTCCTCTTGGAAGCGAATTACGACCGCGAAATGTTGACGAAGGGCTCTTACCCTTACCCGCTCAAACAGCGCATTTTAAGCGACTCCGGGCACCTCGACAACGCGGAGGCGGGCCGTTTCGCCGTCGAACTCGTTAAGAGCGGCGTTCGACGGATTTTCCTCGGTCATTTGAGCAAAGAGAACAACACGCCGCGGATCGCTTACGACGCGGTCGCCGGAATCCTCCGCGACGCCGGAATCGAGCCGAACCGCGATTTCGAAATTTACATGACGCGCCGCGACGAACCGAGCCGCGCGACCGAACTTTAGCGTTCGTTTTCGCGTCGATTTCCTTCCCCGTCTTTCGCGTCTTTCCCATTTTAAGCGGCGCCGCGTTTTCTTCTCTTGACGCGGCGCCGCTTTTCGTTTATCCTCGCTCCGTTCGTTCGACTTTTTCCCGTTCCGGAGCTTTGCCGATGTTCCTTAATCTCGTTTACCTCGCGACGCTGTTCCTCGCGACGCCGTTCCTCCTTTACCGCTCGCTGCGATACGGCAAGTACCGCGACGGTTGGGGCGCGAAGTTTTTCGGCCTCGTTCCGCGACTCGCGCCGCTCGCCGACGGTCGCCGTCGAATTTGGTTTCACGCGGTCAGCGTCGGCGAAGTCAACCTACTCAAACCGATCGTCGCCGAGTTGGAGGCGGCGCGCCCCGATTGGGAGTTCGTCGTTTCGGCGACGTCGAAAACCGGGTTCGAGCTCGCCCGCCAACTTTTCGGCGCCCGAACGAGCGTTTTCTATTGCCCGCTCGACTTTACTTGGGCCGCCCGAACCGCGCTCCGACGCTTGCGCCCCGACGCGCTCGTTTTGGTCGAGCTGGAACTTTGGCCGAACTTAATCGCCGCCGCCAAGAAAGCGGGCGTTCGCGTCGCGGTCGTCAACGGGCGAATCGGCGACGGTTCGTTCCGTTCGTATTCGCGCGCCCGCCGATTTTTAGCGCCGACGTTCGCTCGAATCGACGCGATCGTCGCGCAGGACGAACTCGCCGCCGAGCGGTTCCGCGCCTTGACGCCGCTCCAAGAGCGCGTCTCCGTTTCCGGCTCGATCAAATTCGACGGCGTCGAGACGAACCGCGCCAACGACGCGACCGTCCGCTTGGCCCGCCTCGCCGGAATCGGCCCCGACGACGTCGTTTTCCTTTGCGGAAGTTCGCAAGACCCGGAGGAGGCCGCCGCGCTCGAAACGTTTCGCCAACTCCGCGACGAGTTCCCGGCGCTGAAATTAATTATCGTTCCGCGACACAAAGAGCGGTTCGAGGAAGTCGCGCGCCTTTTGGAAAAGTCGGGCGTTCCTTGGACGCGACGCTCGACGCTCTCCGACGCAGCCCCCGCCGCGCCCGAAGCGCCGTCGAGCCGCGTTCTTCTCGTCGACGCGATCGGCGAACTCGGCGCTTGGTGGGGCGCGGCGCAAATCGCGTTCGTCGGCGGAAGTTGGGGAACCCGCGGCGGTCAAAATATGCTCGAGCCGGCCGGATACGGCGCCGCGGTCTCGTTCGGCCCGAACACGCGCAACTTCCGAACGATCGTCGAAGCGCTCTTGCGCGCCGACGCGGCGGTCGTCGTCTCCGACGGCGACGAAATGACGGCGTTCGTTCGCCGCGCGCTCGCCGACGTCGCTTTCCGCGAACGACTCGGAACGGCGGCGCGAACCTTGACGCTCCAAAATCGCGGCGCGACGCGGCGAACCGTCGCGACGCTCGTTCGCCTGTTCGACGTTTGACCGCTCGACCGTTTCGCCGCGTAACCGTTCCGCCGCTTGACCGTTTCGCCGCTTGACCGTTTCGCCGCTTGACCGTTTGACCGCTCGACCGTTTCGCCGTTTGACCGTTCCGCCGCTCGACCGTTTCGCCGCTTGCCGCTTGACCGTTTCGCCGTTTCGCCGATTTTCGCCGTCGGGCGCGTCCCGTTTCCGTTCGTTTTTCTTTTAACGCTCTCGGCGGCGAAAGAGTCGAGAGCGCGTTATCCGCGACGTTTTTCTATCGTCCCCTCGGCCTCCGCTTTTTCCAAACGCCGACGCGGCGCGCCCGCGCAACCGTTTTATCCCCTACAACCGTTTCAAACAATTTTAAAATAGAAAATTCAGGGGAGATTTTCCAAAAAAAACCTTTACGAACGGCTAATAGAAGAGTAATTTATACGATATTATTTAATGATTGCGTCAAGTTGACAAACTGCGCAATCTGGGTAAAATGATATTAAAAAGCGCGAATTTGGCAAAATCGGAAAAATTTCAAACGTTCCGATTTCGCCCAGCGCCCCCGCCGATTTCGGTCGTTTCGCCGCCGACGCGTTCGCGACCGCCCTTTCGAACGTTCGCCGCCGACGG